>NZ_JACBIU010000013.1:0-100020 GCF_013839555.1 Nocardia sp. GTS18
GACCTCGGCAGGGGGAGCGCCGTTGGTTCGGGGCGGGTTGTCCAGTGGGACAGGGGAATCCGCAGCCGGCACGGGAAGGGCGGGGACGCCGGTTCCGGCCAGGGTGTAGGCGGGCTTGTAGATCATGTTCATGGCCAGGAGTGCTTCCTGGCGCAACGCTTCGGCCGCCATCTGCGCGTCGATGACATCCGCGGCTGCCAGCAGACGGGCGATGGTGCCGATCGGGCCGGAGTCGCCGGGGGCGACCACCGCCAGTTTCACCGCTTCGGCGGCGGCCGCCACCCCACCGAGGCGGGTGCCGACTTCCGCCATCACCGCGGCCAATTCGTCGATGGCGGCGGCGAAGCTGCGGGTGCTCGCGGCGGCGGCTTCGGCGGCCTCGCCTTCCCATCCCGCCTCCTCCATCACCTGATCGGCGTTGGACTTGGCGACAGGGAGGGTGACGAGGGCAGCGGCGGTTTCCAGCCAGGCCATCGAGGCGCCGAGGATCTCCCCGGCGTCGATCTGCTGGGTGCGGGCATAGATCTGTTCGTGCGGCATGGATTCGAAATGTTCCATCGCACTGATGTAGGTGGGATCAGTACTCATCAGTGCACCCGCGTATCGATGGCGCGCAGCGCGGCGGAGGCGGCGGCGTCGGCTTCCTCGTAGAGGCCCGCGCTGAGCAGGAACGCCTCACGCATCCGGTAGGCCGCTTCGATGTAGCGATCGAGCAGATCGGCGGCATCGCGCGCCTTGTGGGCGAAGCCGGCCTGTAATTGCTGTGCGGAGACGAAACCACCGAATCCGCCTGCCTCGGCGGCGTTTTCGAGATCGTGGCGTAACTCGGCGAGCCGGTCGGCCTGCTGTGCGTAGAGATCGGCACACCGGCGCGCGGCCTCGGGATCGAATTTCACCGTCCCCGCCGCGGCGGCGCTGCGGAACCGGGAGATCTCGGCTCGGCTGCTCTCGATCGTCATCGCGTCTCCCCTCCAGATCAAGCGTCGGTGTCCAGGCTAGCCGGACCTACGATTGTGCGAACTGTGCGCCGGTGCCACCCGGCGCTGCAGTTGCGCGGCGAGCTGACCGGTCGAAGCGGGAACCACGTGCACCGTTTCCCCCACGCGCAGCAGGTAGCGCCCGTCGTTCGCGACGTCGATCCAGCTGTAATGCAGCGGTGGGGAAGGGGTTTCGCGGTCGAGTCCGGTTTCGATGCGGATATGCCCCTCGGCGGTGTGCGGGCGGCGCAGCAAACGCTGGATCCGGGGAACCGCGGGATGGGCCGCGATCACGGTCTCCTCGTCGCGCACCGCGTCGGCCGCCGCCTCACGAGCGGGTTCACGCCCGGGTGGTGTGTCGGGCAGGCAGGCGGTGACGCGCGCGCCGATCCCGGCGCTGTGCCCGATCGAAACCCGCACCTGCCCACCGTAATCGGGACGGGTGCCGGGTTCCTGCACCAGGAGAACCGCGTGATCGTAGACAGCGCAGGCCAGTAACCGGATCTCGCTGCCCGGCGTGTGCCCGCCGCCGACGAGCACGATCCTGGCGTGCGGTTCGGCGACGATCCGCAGGCACGCGGTGAGGTCGGGATCGGTGCCGGGCGTCAGTCGCTGATCGAGCGTCGAACGTAATCGGCGCGCTTCGTCCTCGGTGCGCGGCGTTTCGAGCAACCGCAGCGGAAACGGCACCCGGTCGCGACCGGTCTCCCGCCAGACGTGCGCGAACTCGTCCGCGGTGAAGGTCCATCCCATTGCCGATCCCATCCTTACCGAACCAGGACGAGCTCAGCCTAACCGCAGTGTCCGAATCCGGCGCACCGTTCATCCGCCCGAATGGAAACTCCGGCGCAATGAGTACCCGGATGAGTATTTCGGCGGACGTCTGTTGCCGCTGTGACTCCTACCGTCAGGACAGATCCGTTGACTGGAGGAGCTATGACCTACGTTCGAGGCGGCCGTCCGACTCGCGGAACCAGGGTGAGGACCATACGTACTCGCGGCATCACCACGGCACTGGCCGCCGTTCTCGTGCTCGCCTTCGGCGCGGGCTGCGGTGACGACAGTGACGCGACGACCTACTACGGCGACGAACTCGCCCTCGGCAACGGACAGATCCGCACCTACGTGACCACCGACGACTCGGGCAAGCCGACCGAGGTCGGCCTGCGAATCCAGGAGGCGGCACTGGAGGGGCTGCCCATGCCGGCCGGTGAGCCGGAGGGCCCACCGCCCGCCGGTAGACCGTTGGCGCTGCCGAAGGAAGCGGCGGGCGCGGTGGTCGACCACCTCACCTTCGATTGGGTGCCGCACGGCCATCCACCGGCAGGCATGTTCGACAAGCCGCACTTCGACGCCCACTTCTATTTCATCGACGCCGCGGCGGTGACGGCGATCAGCCCGCAGGATCCGCAGTTCCTGGCGAAAGCGGCCGTGAACCCGGACGCGAAATACATGCCGGCCGGCTACGTGACGGCGCCCGAGCCGATCGAGATGCAGGCGGTCCCCGCGATGGGCGTGCACTGGCTCGACATGAGCAATCCGGTCGCACCGGGCCAATTCACGCAAACCCTGATCAACGGCTCGTGGGACGGCCAGTACATCTTCACCGAGCCGATGTTCACCCTGGAATGGCTGCTCACCAAGCCGTCGTTCACCGGCGACATCCCGCAGCCCCAGGCCTACCAGCACACCGCGCGGTACCCGACCACCTATTCGATCAGCTTCGACGATGCGTCCGACGAGTATGTGGTGAAGGTCGGTGGGCTCACCGATCGCACCGCTTCCTGACCCTTCTGCAAGCCCCTCACCTGCGAGTAGGCTCGTCTACTCGGAGGTGAGGTGTGATCACCGAGCTGATCGGGCGCGAGTGGGAGCTGGCGGACCTGCTGGCCCGGCTCGACGATGCGGTCCACGCGGTTCCACAGCAGGTGATCTGTACCGGCGAGGCCGGGGTCGGCAAGACCAGGCTGGTCGCCGAGCTGGCGGCGCGCGCACGTGAGCGAGGGGTGCGCACGCTGTGGGCGCGGGCGCTCGAGCTGCCCGATCCGCCGCCGTTCTGGTTGTGGCGCCAGGCGCTTGGCCCGGGGATCGCCGCGCCCGACGGCGACCGGGTCGCGCTGTTCGAAACGTTCGCGGCCAGCTTGGACGACGGCGCGGCGACCGGCACGCTGCTGGTGATCGACGATATCCACTGGGCCGACGAGCCCTCGCTGCAGGCCCTGCTCTATGTCGTGCGCGGGCTGCGGGATCGCCGGGTCATGGTGTGCGCCACCGAGCGCACCGGTGCCGAGGACGGTGGCTGGACCGCGATCAAGCCCGAACTCCTTCGTGAACCGGTGACCGCCTCGCTGCCCGTGCGTGGGCTCTCGCCTGCGGACTCGGCGCGCTGCCTGCAGCTCGAAGCGGGCCGCGCGCTACCCGCCGAACTGGCGGACCGTGCGTTCGACATGACTGGTGGAAACCCCTTCTACCTGCGTGAACTCGGCCGGTCGATGCGCGGTACCACCGACGACGCGCTGCACCTGCCGACCAGTCTGCGCGAGGTGGTGCGCGCGCGGATGGTGCCGCGGTCGGCCCGGGCCGTGGAGCTGTTGCGGGCGGCCTCGATTCTGGGTGAGCGGTTCTCGATCGCGGTCGCCGCGCGGCTGGTCGAGCGCTCGGCGGCGGACTGTCTGGCCGCGGTGGACGAAGCGGTCGACGCGGGTCTGCTGGCGACCGACGACGATCCGGGCACCGTGCGGTTCGCGCACGCGCTGGTGCGGGCCGCCCTGCTCGACGATCTGTCGCTGCACCGGCGCGTGGTGCTGCATCAGCGGGCGGCCCTGGCCATCGAAGCGTTGTATCCCGATGCGGTGGAGGCGAATTCGGCCGCCTTGGCCTGGCACTGGGCGAATGCCGCGGTGACCGGAGCGCACGAACCCGCCGTGCGCTGGGCGCGCCGCGCCGCGCAGGTGGCGTTGCGGGAGCTGGCTTTCGAGGACGCCGTGCGGTTCTACGGGCTGGCGGTGACCCATGCCGCCGAGCTGGAACCGCTCGAGCGGGGCAGGTTGCTGCTGGATCGGGCCGCCGCACAGGTTCGCGCGGGTCACCTCGCCGCCGCCCGCGCCGATTGCGCCGCTGCCGAGGCACTGGCCCGCAAGGCAGGGGAACCGGTCCTGCAGGCCGAGGCGGCCTTGGTACTCGAACCGATCGGGGAGCGCGGCTGGGATCGCGATATCGCCGACGCGTGCGCCGAAGCGCTCGCCGCCGACAACCTGCCTATTTCGCTGCGAGCCCGGTTGCTGGCCCGGTCCACCGAAACCGCGATCTACCTGGGCCGCTCACAGGGTGTCGACGCGTCGAGCCGGGTCGCGCTCGCGGTGGCCGAGCGCAGTGCCGACCCGGCCGTCCTCGCCGCCGCGTTACGGGCCCGTCAGCTCGCCTGCAGCGGGCCCGACCATCGCGAGGAACATCGCGAACTCGCCACGAGAATGATCGCCGCGGGCGAGCACGCGCGCGACCCGGCCATGGAGATGTGGGGCAGGTTGTGGCGCATCGATGCGCTGTGGGAGCAGGGTGATCTGGGCGCGATCACCGGCGAGTTGTCGTGCCTGTCCTGGTGTACCGAACACACCGGCGGCCCGATGGCGCGGTGGCACCGGCTGGTCGCGGAAGCCGCGCTGGCGCAGGCGCGCGCCGAGTTCGACGACGCTCTCGACCGGGCCCGGCGGGCGCACGAGCTGGCTACCGCGCTCGGCCATCCCGCCGCGTTCGGCGCCTACCGGTCACTGCTGGTCGTGGTCGGGCACCATCGCGGCCATCCGCCGGAGACACTGACATTGCCGCAGGCACCGTTGCGCGGCGAGGTGCGCAATCTGCTGTTCGCCGCGCTCGGCACCGCGTTCCCGATGGTGGACAGCGGCATGACCGCAGCGGCCGAGTCCCTCTACCGTGGCCTCGGCCGCCCCGGAACCTGGGTGTTCCCACCGTATTTCGCGCTCAATGTGCTCACCGTCGGTGGTGCGGTCGCGGCCGGACTCGGCATCATCGAGGACGTGGCCTACTTCCGTGAGCGGCTGACCCGCTACCGCCACGGCCACGTCACCGGTGGTGGTGGCACCGCGCACTATCTGGGACCGGTCAGGTTGTGGCTCGGGAAATTCGCCGCCGCACTGGACGATCCGGATACCGCCGAAAAGGATCTGCGCGCGGCGGCGCGGACCGCCCGCACGATCGGCGCCCCCGGGTTCGCCGTCGAGGCCGACTGCGAACTGGCCGAACTCCTGCTCGCCCGGGGCGCCACCGCCGATGCCGTCGCTGTAGCCGGGGGTGCGTTGCCGGTGGCCGAATCGGTCGGGATGACGCCGTGGATCGAGCGGTTACGGATGGTCGCGGTGCACCGAAACGGCGACACGACACTGACTCCGCGGGAACGCGAGGTCGCCCGCCTCGTGGCACGTGGCCTCACGAACCGGGAGATCGCTGCCGCGCTCGTCCTGTCCGAACGCACCGCGCAGAACCATGTGCAGCACATTCTCACCAAACTCGGCTTCACCAGCCGCAGCCGGATCGCGTCCTGGGTGGGCAGCGGCCGGATCGGTCAGTAACCGCGCTGCGGATCCACGATCGCCCGCAAGGGTTCGCCCGCCACGAACCGGGCGACGTTGGCGCCCACATGATCGGCGAAGGCGGCCAGGCGCAGTTGCGGCGGATTGGAGTCGTGCGGGGTGATGATCGCGTTCGGCAGGTCCCACAGCGGATGCCCGTCGGGCAGCGGTTCCGGGTCGGTGACATCGAGTCCGGCACCGCCGATGATCCCGCGCCTCAGTGCGTCGACCAGCGCGTCGGTGTCGATCAGGCTGCCACGCGCCACATTCACCACCCACGACGACGGCTTGAGCCTGGCCAGCTCGTCGGCACCGATCAGATGACGGGTCTGCGCGGTCGCCGGGGCCGCGACGACCACATGGTCGGTGTGCGACCAGACCCGTCCGAGCTGATCGGCGGGCACCGTCTCCACGTCGGCACCGATTCCGTGTCCGGTGACGCGGTTGCCCGACCGGTTCACCGCGATCACGTGCGCACCGAGCGGGGCGAGCATCGGAATCAGCGCGCGGCCGATACCGCCCGCGCCGACGATCGTCACGGTCTTGCCGCGCAACGACCCCACGTGGGGGAAGAATTCGCGCTGCCGCCACGAGGTCGCGCGCAACTGCTCGGGCAGATACCGCACGCCGGCCAGCAACAGCATCAGCGCGTGCTCGGCGACGCTGTGCGCGAAGGCGCCCGCCGCGGAGGTGAACGTCGGGCCCGGGTGGGCGGCGAATACGCCTGCGTCGAAGAAGTCCTCGATCCCCGCGGCGGGCAACTGCACCCAGCGCACCGACGCAGGCAGTTCGGCCGGGAAATCAGCGGGCATCCCCGTCCAGATCAGGGCGTCGGCGTCGGCGAGCGGACCGACCCGGGCGCCCGCGCCGACAACCGCCTTCTCGAGCAGTCGCGGAGCGTTCGGGTCCGGACCGATCGCGACGGTGATCGCGGATTCCTGCACAAAGTCCTCCTGATTGGTGCCGGGGCGGGCAGAGTTCCGATTCTCCCGGACCGCCGGGACCGCGTCGAGCCAGGACCTCACGATTCGTCGAGATCGACGGGTTCGTCCACGCCGTGGCGGTCGGCGAGTTCCAGCAGCAGGGTGATGTCGAAGACGGCGTCGTCCATGTCGGCCTGGATGTCACCGAGTTCGGCGTAGCGGGCGGGGACGGTCCGGATCGTGAAATCACGGGGATGAATGGAGTCGATCTCGTCCCAGCGCACCGGTGTCGACACGGTGGCCTCGGGGACACCACGCACCGAGTAGGCGGCGGCGATGGTGTGGTCGCGCGCGTTCTGGTTGTAGTCGACGAACAGGGCACCGGGGTCGCGATCGCGGCGCCACCAGGCGGTCGTCACGTCGTCGGGCGCGCGTCGCTCGACTTCCTGGGCGAAGGCCAGCGCCGCTCGGCGCACCTGCTGGAAGCCGTGCTCCGGGGCGATCCGCACGTAGACGTGCAGACCGTGGCCTCCGGAGGTCTTCGGCCAGCCGACGGCACCGAACTCGTCGAGGACCTCGTGCACCACCCCGGCGACGCGCTGCACCCGCGACCACGGGCAATCCGGCATGGGGTCCAGATCGATGCGCCACTCGTCGGGCGATTCGGTGTCGGTCGAGCGGGAATTCCAGGGATGGAACTCCACGGTGGACATCTGCACCGCCCACGCGACGTCGGCGAGCTTCTCCACACAGAGTTCGTCGGCATGCCTGCCGTACCGCGGGAAGTACACCCGCACGGTCGGAATCCAGTCGGGCGCACCGGCGGGCAACCGCTTCTGATGGACTTTGTCACCGGCCAGCCCCTTGGGGAAGCGGTGCAGCATGCACGGCCGGTCGCGCAGCGCGTTGACGATGCCGTCCCCGACGCCGAGGTAGTAGTTCACCAGGTCGAGCTTGGTCACGCCGAGCTCGGGAAAGTACACCCGGTCGGGATTGCTGACCCGTACCGTGTGCTCACCCACCGGCAGTTCGACCGCCGGAGCCGCAGACTTGGCCACACGCGCAACGATAGACGAGCGGGCCCGCCCCGTGGCCGGGTAGCGGACCCGCGTGGCGCCGCGACTACAGCTCGTACACCCCGAAGGCACGGTGCTGGATGCACATCGGCATCACATGTACCTGCTCGGTCCATTCGAATTTGGCCGCCGCCTCGACGGTTTCGCGTTCGGCGACGCACACGGTGTTGGTGCCGGGCATCGTCAACGGGTTGAGTACCGCCAGCGGGATGCCCGCGTGGATGCCGCTGTAGAGACCCCCGCTGAAGCACAGCGGGGTGATGGCGATGCCGCGCCGTGCGCTTTCGCGGTCGGCGGCGGCCTGGGCGCCCGGCACGCCGGAGCAGTCGAGCGGGTTCTCGTTCGTCGCCTGGGCAGGGGCGGTGAAAAGGGTGAAGCCGGCCGCACAGCCCGTGGCGACGGCCATCAGGGTTCGAGCAAATGTGGTCCTGGTCATAGCCGCATTGAAACACTGCTCACCGGCGGTACACACAATCGGCGACGGCGTGTCGGCCCCGATCAGCGCGCGACGGCCTCGAGTACGCAGACCGGCGCCACGGTCTCCACCGTGCGCGTCAGGGTGAAACCGCCGCGGTCGAGCAGGGCACGGAACTGGGCTTCGGTGCGTTCGTGGCCGCCCTCGGTATTGACGAGCATCTCCAGATCGACGAATTTGCCCGGGTGCGGCCGATGATGCTCGGGCAGCACCAGCTCGATCACCAGCAGCGTCGCGGTCGGGCTCATGGCGGCGCGGACGGTGCGCAGGATGCGTTCGGCGTGCTCGTCGGACCAGTCGTGGACGATGTTCTTGAGCAGATAGGCGTCGCCGCCCGTGGGCACGGCCTCGAAGAACGAGCCCGCTTGCACCGTGCAGCGTCGCCCGAGTCCGGCAGCCGCGAGATCGGTGCTCAGATCCTCGACCACGCCGGGCAGATCGAACACCACCCCGCTGGTCGCGGGGTGCCGGCGGAGAATCTCGACGAGCAGGCTGCCACGTCCGCCGCCGACGTCGACGACGGTGTGGAAGCGGCCGAAGTCGTAGGCGGCGAGCAGCGGTTCGATCGACAGCGTGCCGATGCTGGTCATCGCGCGGTCGAACAGGTCGCCCACCGCACGATCGCGCGCGGCGTATTCGAAGAAGCTCGCGCCCTCCAGCGCCTGGCCCACCGCCTCGCCGGTGCGGACGGCATCGCCCAGATGGGTCCAGTGGTTGCGGTGGTAGGGCGAGCCGAAGAACCTGGCCACCTCGCGCATGGTCACCGCCGCGTCGCCCCGCAACGCCTCGCCGATGCGGGTCAGGGCGTACCTGCCGTCGCGGCGCTGGGCGAACACCTCGTAGCTCACGAGCAGCCGCAGGAGCCTGCTCAGTCCGTCCTCGTCCACCTCGAGCGCGCCGGCCAGTTGCGCCGAGGTGCGCGGGCCGTCGGCGAGCTGGTCGGCGATGCCGAGCTCGGCGGCGGTGCTGATGGCCTGGGAGAGGAACCCCGCGAACTGCAGTTCCAGCAGCGCGATATGGCCGGGGACGAGCCGCCGATGGAGCCTGGCCAGCGCGTCGCGCACCCGGTCGAACGCGTGGACCACGGGAATCGGGGGCAGCTTCTTCGTCGTCATCGCGACTCCATCGTCGGCCGTTCGACCTGCGCGTACGTGCTGAGGGTACGGGATTCGCGACGCGCCGGGCCGGAGTGGATCAGGTCGGCGTGGCCAGCGCGAACGGCAGCACCGCGTCCGCGCCGCTCGCCCGGAGGGCATGGGCGGCGACGGTCATGGTCCAGCCGGTGTCGGTGAGGGTGTCGACCAGCAGGATCGGTCCGTCCACCTGCGACAGGTCGGGTACCTCCCAGTAGTCGAACAATCCCGCGACGCGGTGGGCCGAGTTCGCCGCCGAGACCGGGGGGCGGTCGGGGCGCGCGTGCAGCGTGCCCAGATCGGTGAGGCGGCCGATCTGGGCGAGTCGCTGCGCGAGGCTGGTGGTGAGCTGGGGATAGCGCGGCGATTCCAAGGCGAGGACCGAGGTGGGGCGGGCCGCCCAGTCCCAGTCGCGCAGTACGGCGATGCAGGCGTCGAACACCGCGTCGGGTACCGGGGCGTCGGGCCCGTCGAGCAGGGCGCGCAGGCGCTGGCCCCAGCCCAGATCGGTGAGCCGGCCGAGCACACGGCCGGTCTCGGCGCCGCCGGTGATCTTGCCCGACAACGGAATTCCGAGTTTCGCCATACCGGTCGGCCACTGTTTGCGCGGGGCGAGGTCGAGGCCCGGGCGGTCGAGCCGGGCCCGGGTGGCGGCGATCGCGTCGTCGTCGATGCTGGTGTCGGGGCGGGTGCCGGTGCAGTTGTCGCAGCGGCCGCAGTCGAGCTCGGCGGTGGCCAGGCCGTCGAGGCCTGGGTCGTCGAGCTGGCGACGCAGGAACGTCATCCGGCAGGTCGTGGTCGACTGGTAGTCGATCATCGCCTGCTGCTCGGCGTCGCGGGCGGCGGCGAGACGTTCGTAGCGCTCGGTGTCGTAGGTCCAGTTCTGTCCGGTGGACAGCCAGCCGCCGCGCACGCGGCGAACCGCGCCGTCGACGTCGAGCACTTTCAGCACCATCTCGAGCCGCGAACGGTTCAGCTCCACGAGCGGTTCGAGCGCCGCCGTCGACATCGCCCGGTCCGTGTCCAGGGCGGCGAGCACCGAGCGCACGATGTGTTCGCGAGGAAACGCCACGGAGGCGAAATAGCTCCAGATGCGCGCGTCCTCCGGGCCGGGCAGCAGCACCACCTCGGCGCGGTCGGTGCCGCGCCCGGCGCGGCCGACCTGCTGGTAGTAGGCGATCGGTGAGGACGGCGCGCCGACGTGCACCACGAACCCGAGGTCGGGCTTGTCGAAGCCCATCCCGAGTGCCGAGGTCGCGATCAAGGCCTTGACCTCGTTGTTCAGCAGGGCCGCCTCGAGCGCTTCGCGTTCGGCCGGGTCCGTTTGGCCGGTGTAGGCAGCGACGGTGTGGCCGTGGGTGGCGAGCACGTCGGCCAGGTCGTTCGCCGCGGCGACGGTGAGGCAGTAGATGATGCCGGAACCGGGCATCCGATCGAGGTGGGCGCCGAGCCACGCCGTGCGCTGCACCGCGTCGTCGAACCGGACCACCGACAAGTGCAGCGACTCACGATCCAGGGTGCCGCGCAACACCAGTGTGTCGGTGCCGATCTGTCCGGCCACATCGGTGACGACCCGGTCGTTGGCGGTCGCGGTCGTGGCCAGCACCGGCACGTCGGTGCCGAGGTCGGCGATGAGGGTGCGGATGCGGCGGTAGTCGGGACGGAAATCGTGACCCCAGTCCGACACACAGTGCGCCTCATCGATCACGACCAGCCCCGCATCGGCCGCGAGTTTCGGCAGTACCTGGTCGCGGAAGTCGGGATTGTTCAGGCGTTCCGGACTCACCAGCAGCACATCGACCGCACCGTCGGCGACCCGCTGATGGATCTCGTCCCACTCGGTGACATTGCCCGAGTTAATGGTGGCCGCCACCACCCCCGCCCGTTCGGCGGCGGCCACCTGGTTGCGCATGAGGGCGAGCAGCGGCGACACGATCACCGTCGGCCCCCGACCCGCCCAGCGCAGCAGTTTGGCCGCGATGAAATACACCGCGGACTTACCCCAGCCGGTGCGCTGGACGACCAGTGCCCGGCTGCGCCGCACGACGAGCGCCTCGATCGCCGTCCACTGGTCCTCGCGTAGCCGGGCCTGTGGCCCGGCGAGGTCGCGGAGCAGCTCCTCGGCGCGTTCGCGCAGGTCGGGAGCCATCAGGTCGAGCACGTCGTTACCTGCCGCTGTGGTCATGGGCCCTATGCTGCCCCACCCCACCGACAGGTTTGATCGGCGATACAGACCTTCCGCCGGGTCACCCCTTCACGCACAGGACCTGACGCAAGGTCGCGACCACGTCGACCAGATCGGCCTGGGCCGCGATCACCTCATCGATGTCCTTGTACGCGGCCGGGATCTCGTCGACCACGCCCGCGTCCTTACGCGACTCCACGCCCTCGGTCTGGGCGATCAGATCCGCGACGGTGAACTGCCGCTTGGCCGCGCTGCGACTCATCCGTCGTCCGGCGCCGTGCGAGGCCGACTGGAACGACAGCGGATTGCCCTTGCCGCGCACCACATAAGAGCGCGTGCCCATCGAGCCCGGGATCAGCGCCAGCTCACCGGCACCCGCCCGCACCGCACCCTTACGGGTCACCAGCATCGGCACGTCGTCGATGATCTCCTCGGCCACATAGTTGTGATGGCAGCTGATCGGCTCCTCGAAACGTACCGGCCGCTCGCCGAATTCGTCCCGCACCGCCCGGCACACCAGCGACAACATCACCGCGCGATTGCGCGCCGCGTACTCCTGGGCCCAGGTGAGGTCCCGGCGGTAGGCGTCCATCTCCGGTGTCCCGGAAAGGAAAACGGCCAGGTCGCGATCGGGCAGCGACTGGTTGTGCGACAGCGTCCGTGCGATCGCCATGTGCCGCTCCGCCAGCTCCTTGCCGATATTGCGCGAGCCGGAGTGCAGCAGGATCCACACGGCGTCGTCCTGGTCGAGGCAGATCTCGATGAAGTGATTGCCGCCGCCGAGCGATCCGATCTGCTTGTGCGCCTTGGACTCCAACGACGACACACCCGGGTGCAGCTGCCCGAACGCGCGCCAGAACCGGTCCCAGCTGTTGGCACGCAATGCCGCCTGGCCGTGCGAGTTCGCGAATCCGGCATCGAGTTTCGTGACGTTCACGGCTTCCTTGTGCGCCTGGAACCCGACCGGCACCGCCTGCTCGATCCGCGCACGCAACGAACGCAAGTCGTCTGGCAGATCGGAGGCCGTGAGCCCGGTCTTCACGCTTTCCATCCCGCACCCGATGTCGACTCCCACCGCCGCGGGCGCCACCGCATCCCGCATGGCGATGACCGAACCGACCGTCGCGCCTTTACCCAGGTGCACATCCGGCATCACGCGCAGCCCGTGCACCCAGGGCAGTTCGGCGATATTGCGGAGCTGCTTCAGTGCGGCCTGCTCGATCTGGTGCTCGTCTGCCCACATGAGCGTCTGCGCTCGGGTACCGCGCAGCTCGACGGGAAACATGGTCGGTCCTTTCCTTGGTGTATCACCAACGGTAGGGGCCTTGTCGTGGGCGGCGCACCCCATTTACCACGCGGTCGCGGGTGGGTGGAACGTTGCCTGTGTCCCATTCGCTCCTAGCGCTCTGGCGCGGTCGGTGCCGAACTCGCCACCGCGGATCAGCGATTCTCGGCGAGCGCGGCCGCGATCTGTTCCCGTCCGGGGATGGACGCGCTGGCGCCGAGCTGGGTAGTCGCCAGGGCGCCGGCTGTGTTTGCCCAGTTCAGAGCGGCGGCTGCGCCCTGCGACCACGTCGCGACGAGGGCGCCGGTGAAGGCATCGCCCGCGCCGGTCGTGTCGACCACGTCGACACTGCGCCCACCTGCCACCAGTTCCGTGCCGCTGCCACGGTAGACCGCACCGTCGGCGCCCAGGGTTCGCACCACGTGCGCAACCGGCCCCAACGTCGACGAGAAGTGTTCGTACTCCAGCGAATTCACGATCGCCAGGTCCACATCGGCCCACAGCCGTGCGGGCAGCGGCTGGACGGGGGAGGGGTTCAGGGCTACGAGTGTGCCTGCGGAGCCGGCGTGGTGTGCGGCCGCTGTGACTGTTTCGAGGGGGATCTCGAGCTGGCACAGCAGGATGTCGGCGGCCTCGATCGCCGCGAGCTCCGCTTCGGTCAGGTGGGTCATCCTGCCGTTCGCCCCGGCCACGACGATGATGCTGTTCTCGCCCGCACCGTCGACCACGATCGTCGCTACCCCGCTCGGGCCGGGGACCGTGCGCAGCAGGGTGGTGTCGATGCCCGCGTCGTCGAGGGTCGCGCGCAGGGTGGCGCCGAAGGCGTCGTCGCCGATCGCGCCTAGGAACCGCACGTCGGCACCGGAGCGAGCCGCCGCGATCGCCTGGTTGGCGCCTTTCCCGCCCGGAACCGTGGCGAAGCCGGAGCCGAGCACTGTTTCTCCGGGGGCCGGCCGATGCGCGGTGGTGGTGACCAGGTCCATATTGACGCTGCCCAACACCACAACGGTCGGTGCGGCGGAGTGGTTCATAAACGTCGAATTTAGCGGCGACGGCGTTGCGCGGTGCCCGCTTGCGACTCGATGTCAGTGGTCGAGTCGCGGGGCGCCTGCCCGCGAGACCCTGTGGATAACTCGGTCCCGCTGCCGGTCGGAGCCACATTCCGGGTCCCGGGTGGCGTCGAGCGGGACGGGCACAATGCGTACGCTGATACCCATGACGGTAGAAGTGACCCCCGAGCTCGACATCCGCGCAGCGGTGCACGACGCCGCCCGCAGGGCTCGCGTCGCGTCCCGTGCGCTCGCTCAGCTCACCACGGCGCAGAAGAACGACGCACTGCACGCCGCGGCCGATGCGCTGCTCGCCTCGGCCGACCGCGTGCTCGCGGCCAACGACGCCGATATCGAGACCGCCCGTGCGGCAGGCACCCAGGAGAACCTGCTCGACCGGCTGCGGCTCACCAAGGCCCGCATCGACGGCATCGCCTCGGGCCTGCGTCAGGTCGCCGGCCTGCCCGATCCGGTCGGTGTCGTCGTGCGCGGCAGCACCCTGCCCAACGGGCTCGAGATCCGGCAGACCAGGGTGCCCCTCGGCGTGGTCGGCATGGTGTACGAGGCCCGGCCCAATGTCACCGTCGACGCCTTCGGCCTGGCACTGAAGTCGGGCAACGCGGCGCTGCTGCGCGGCTCGTCCTCGGCGGCGAACTCCAATGCCGCGCTCGTGGAGATCCTGCGCGAAGCTCTCACCGCCCAGGGCATTCCGGCCGACTCGGTGCAGTTGCTGCCGAGCAACGACCGGTCCAGCGTCACCCACCTGATCCAGGCGCGCGGCCTGGTCGATGTGGTCATCCCGCGCGGCGGCGCGGGCCTCATCAACGCCGTCGTCCGCGACGCACAGGTGCCGACCATCGAGACCGGCACCGGCAACTGCCACGTCTACGTGCACAGCGCCGCCGATCTCGACATGGCCGAGGCGATCGTGCTCAATGCCAAGACCCGCCGTCCCAGCGTGTGCAACGCCGCCGAGACGGTCCTCATCGATGCCGCCATCGCCGAGACCGCGCTGCCGCGGCTGAGCAAGGCACTCGAGGGCGCGGGCGTCACCATTCACGGTGACCTGCCCGGTCAGGTGCCCGCCACCGATGCCGACTGGGGCGAGGAGTACCTGACCATGGATATCGCCGTGAAGGTCGTCGACGACCTCGACGCCGCGGTCGAGCACATCAACACCTGGGGCACCGGCCACACCGAGGCCATCGTCACCGCCGACTTGGCCGCCGCACGCGAGTTCACCGCCCGCGTCGACGCCGCCGCCGTGATGGTCAACGCCTCCACCGCGTTCACCGACGGCGAGCAGTTCGGCTTCGGCGCCGAGATCGGCATCTCCACCCAGAAGCTGCACGCCCGCGGCCCGATGGCCCTGCCCGAACTCACCTCCACCAAGTGGATCGTGTGGGGCGACGGCCAGACTCGGCCGGTGTGACCGTGACTCTGGTACAGGAACCGATCTTCACTTCGGTCGACGACGTCATCGCCCGGCTGGCCACCACCGGCTACCTGGCCGACAAGGCCACGGCCACCTCGGTGTTCCTCGCCGACCGGCTGGGCAAACCGCTGCTCATCGAGGGCCCGGCGGGTGTCGGCAAGACCGAACTCTCGCGCGCGGTCGCCCAGGTGGCCGACGCCGAACTGGTGCGTTTGCAGTGCTACGAGGGTGTCGACGAAGCCCGCGCCCTCTACGAGTGGAATCACGCCAAGCAGATCCTGCGGATCCAGGCGTCGAGCGAAAACGATTGGGCCGAAACCAAAGCCGACGTCTTCACCGAGGAGTTCCTGCTCTCGCGTCCGCTGCTCACCGCGATCCGGCGCACCGACCCCACGGTGCTGCTGATCGACGAGACCGACAAGGCCGACGTCGAGATCGAGGGCCTGCTGCTCGAGGTGCTCAGCGATTTCGCGGTCACCGTTCCGGAGCTCGGCACGATCACCGCCACCCGTAAGCCGTTCGTGGTGCTCACCTCCAACGCAACCCGCGAACTGTCCGAGGCGCTCAAGCGTCGCTGCCTGTACCTGCACCTGGACTTCCCCGACGAAGACCTCGAGCGCCGCATCCTGGCCAGCCGGGTACCCGAGCTGTCGGCGGTGGTGTCCGAGCAGCTGGTGCGCATCGTGCATGTGCTGCGCGGAATGCAACTCAAGAAGCTGCCGTCGGTGGCCGAGACGATCGATTGGGGCAACACCCTGCTCGCACTGGGTTCCCAGGACCTCGACGACGCCACGGTGCGGGCCACGCTCGGCGTGGTGCTCAAGCACCGCAGCGACCACCAGCGTGCCCTGTCCGAGCTGAAACTGGCCTGAGGCATGACCGCGCCCGCGCCCCACGGCATCAGTGGCCATGTCGCGGGTTTCGTCGCGGCGCTGCGCTCGCGCGGGGTGCCGGTCGGTCCGTCGGAAACCGTCGACGCGGGCCAGGTGCTCACGGTGCTCGACCTGCTCGACCGGGAAGCGGTGCGGGAGGGCCTGGCCTGTGCGCTGCTGCGCCGCCCCACCCACCGCCCCACCTTCGACAGCCTCTTCGACCTGTGGTTCCCGGTCACCGTCGGGCAGCGCAGTGCCGAGGCGCCCGAACTGCCCCGCACCCCCGACGGACGCGTCGATTTGCCCGCCCTGCGCGAACAGCTCGCCGAACTGCTCGCCACGCCCGACGGCGGCAACCAGCTCGAGTTGCTCGCCGCCCAGGTGGTGGAGCAGCTCGGACGGTACCAATCGGCGCGTGGACCGTCGTTCTCCGCCTATCAGGCGCTCAAAGACCTTGCGCCGCAGACCTTGCTGGCGCGTGCGCTGGCCGGTCTCGCCCTCCCACCCGACGCGAGCGAACGCGACGCCGAGATCGCGCAGCGCCTGCTGCGGATGCGCATCGCCGGGTTCCGGGCCACCGTGGAAGAGGAGACGAACCGCCGCGTCGCCGAGCAGATCGGACGGGAACGGGTCGCCACCTACGGGGTCGCCCGGCAGGCCGAGGACGCCGATTTTCTGCGCGCCTCCGAACGTGAACTGGCCGATCTGCGCCGGGGAACGCACCGGTTGGCGCGGATCCTCGCCTCACGGTTGGCGGTGCGACGCAAGCGTTCCCGTCGCGGCGAGATCGACCTGCGCAAAACCCTGCGGGCATCGATGTCCACCGGGGGCGTGCCGATCGACCTGGTGCAGCGCAAACCGCGCCCCGGGCGCCCTGATCTGGTTCTGCTGTGCGATATCTCGGGCTCGGTGGCCGGCTTCAGCGGCTTCACCCTGCTGCTGGTGAGCGCCCTGCGCGAACAGTTCTCCCGGGTGCGGATCTTCGCGTTCGTCGACCGCACCGACGAGGTCACCGACTACTTCGGCCCGCAAACCGGTCTCGACGACGTGCTCACCAGAATCTTCACCGAGTCCACCGTCATCGACTCCGACGGCCACTCCGATTACGGCCAGGCCTTCACCAGTTTCGCCGACAATTTCGGTGACGCCGTCACCAGCCGCACCTCGCTGCTCGTCCTCGGCGACGGTCGAACCAACTACCGCAACCCGAAGGTGGACACGCTGCGCGGGCTGGTCGAGACCGCCAAACACGCGCACTGGCTCAACCCCGAGCCGCACAACCTCTGGGGCACAGGCGATTCGGCCGCACCCGACTACGGCGCGGTGATCGAGATGCACGAATGCCGGTCGGCCCGCCAGCTCACCGACGTCGTGTCGAAACTGCTGCCGGTCTGAGGAGCCGCGAGATGGATGTACTGGCGTACTGCCTGGCCAAACCCGGTGCGTGGGAAGACGAACCGTGGGAGGGCGACACCGTGGCCAAGGTGGGCGACAAGGTGTTCGCGTTTCTCGGCGCAGGCACATCGATCGGTCTCAAATGCGGGCGCGACCGCGCCGAAGCCGACGAACTGGTCACCATCTACCCCGACGATGTCGCCGCCTCGGCCTATATCGGCCGCTACGGCTGGAACAGCATTCGCGTCGGCGGGGCCGTTCCCGACGACGAAATACGCGAACTCATCGACGCGTCCTACGACGCCGTCGTCGCCAAACTCCCGAAGTCGAAAAGGCCGCTGCGCTGAGGCGTTGAGCGGACGTTAAGCCACTCGTAGGGGCGAACCACCAAGATCACCGCCATGCTGGCAGGGGCGTCGCGCGACGACGGGCGAACTGAACATCGGGGGACGGATCGAAGAATCGGGACCGTCGCCCGCTTCTGTGTCGTGCGGATGTGGTTCGCCCGGTGAGCGATCGGTTCGCCGCCGCCGAGAACGATGACGCTCGAGCCGAATTAGCCGCCCCAGCCGAACCCGCTGCCCAAGCCGCACTCGTGGGGTCGGCCGACCACGCCGCGCCAATCGCAGGGGCGATCGAAGAGGGCGCTGTCCACGATGCGCAGCTCCGGGTCGGTGCTCCCGCCGGCCAGATAGATGGTTCGGCTGCCGCCGAGGCAGCCCGCCTGCTCGAGCCCGGTTCGCTGGCCCGTGCCGCGCGAAAGCTCGCGACGATCGCGGCGGCGCGCCTGCTCGACGCACCGGGCGCGGCGGAGGAGCAGTTACGGCGCGCCCTCGTCGTCGGCGCGGCGGAGCTCGGGGCACGGGAGCGGGCGGAGCTACGGACCCGGCTGGTCACCGCGATCGCCGCCCAACCCGGTCGCGCTCGCGATGTCGCCCGCGCGGCTGCCGCGGCCGCCGCCGATTGGGCGCCGATCTCGGCGGCCGACTCGGCACATCTGTGGATCGTCGCGGGCCGCTCCTGGCATCGAGCACGAGCACATGCCGAGGCGGCGCGGGCGTTCGACCACGCGCTGCTCGACGGGGCAGCAGTCGGCTACCCACCCGGCGAGCTCGCGCGGGTCCGTGCGATCTTCGCCGAATCGCTCAATCACCTCGGCCGATACCGTGAGGCGGCCTGGCAGTTCACCGAGGCCGCCCGCCTGATCGCCGGCTCGCCCACCGAGCGGCACCGGCACGCCGATCTGCTGTGGTCGGCTGCGGTGGCCAGGGAATGTTGTGGGCAGGAATCGGAGGCGCTCGGGGGCTATCTGCGCGCGGCCGGGCTCTGGGGCGAACAGGACAAGATCGTGCCCCGCGCGCGTTGCCTGCGCGCGGCGGCTTGGCTGCAACTGCGCGGCCCCGGCGGGACGCTGCGCGGCCCGTGGTGGGTGACCCTGGACGTGCTGCTCACCGAACTGAACCGCCTCGTCGCCACCGACCCGGCCGCCCACCACGTCGAGGAGTTGCGTCGCACCCGCAGTCAGTTCGCCCAGATGTGCGCCCAGGCCTCGGGCACTGTCGAGCACCGACCGGCCGAAGCGGGCCCGCGAGCACCGCGAGCCGATCGGCCCCGATTCCCGGAGCCCTCCGATCCGTACGAATGGTGGCGGTCCTATTAAGCTCGGACCTCATGCACGAGACAGCCCGGCCGCGCCGCAAGCTCGGCGTGATGGGTGGCACGTTCGATCCCGTTCACCACGGTCACCTCGTCGCCGCCAGCGAGGTCGCGCACCTGTTCGACCTGGACGAGGTGATCTTCGTCCCCACCGGTCAGCCCTGGCAGAAGGCGGGCAAACAGGTCAGCCCCGCCGAGGACCGCTACTTGATGACGGTGATCGCCACCGCGTCCAATCCGAGGTTCTCGGTGAGCCGGGCCGACATCGAACGCAACAAAGTCACCTACACCGTCGACACCCTGCGCGAGATGCAGAGCGCCCATCCCGACGCCGAGCTGTACTTCATCACCGGTGCGGACGCGCTGGCCAACATCCTGACATGGCAGGATTGGGCCGAACTGTTCGAACTGGCGAAGTTCGTCGGGGTGAGCCGTCCGGGGTACGAGCTGAACACCGACCATCTCGAGGAACATCTGCGGGACCTTCCCGCCGATGCCGTGACGATGATCGAGATCCCCGCGCTGGCCATCTCGTCGAGCGAATGCCGGCGCCGCGCCGCCCAGGGTCGGCCGGTCTGGTACCTCGTCCCCGATGGCGTGGTGCAGTACATATCGAAGCGGCACCTCTATGTGCCCGCAGGAACGGAAGGTAAGGCATGAGCGCCACCGCCGAAGCGGTCGAGATGGCCAGAGTCGCCGCACTCGCGGCCGACGACAAGCTCGCCACCGATGTCGTTGTCCTCGACGTCTCCGAACAGCTGGTGATCACCGACTGCTTCGTGATCGCGTCGGCGCCCAACGAGCGTCAGGTCAACGCGATCGTCGACAACGTGGAGGAGAAGCTGCGCGAGGCCGGGCACAAGCCCGTTCGTCGCGAAGGCACCCGCGAGGGACGCTGGGCGCTGCTCGACTACGTCGACGTGGTCGTGCACATCCAGCACAACGACGAGCGCAACTTCTACGCCCTCGAACGCCTGTGGCGTGACTGCCCGACGGTTCCCGTCGACGGTATCGCCGCACCCAAGGCCCCGGCCGCCGACGACGACGCGCAGGCAGAGGCAGACAGCGAGTGAGCAAGTACGCCCATGTGCGCACGTTGATCCTGCTGCGGCACGGGCAGACCGAATGGAACGCCGCCGACCGGATGCAGGGCCAGATCGACACCGATCTCACCGAGCTCGGTCGTCAGCAGGCCAAAGAGGCTGCCCGAGAACTGGTTTCACGCAACGCCATCGCCATCCACGCCTCCGATCTGCGTCGGGCCAAGGAAACCGCCCAGGCTCTCGGTGACCTCAGCGATCTGCCGGTGATCACCGATACCCGCTTGCGCGAGACCAACCTGGGTGACTGGGAAGGCCTGACCCACCTCGAGGTGGACGCCGACTACCCCGGTGCGCGGGTGCAGTGGCGGCTCGACGCCACCTACCGTCCGCCCGGCGGCGAGAGCAAACTCGAGGTCGGCGCCCGGTCGCTGCCCGTGGTGCGCGAACTGTACAACGAGCGGCAGGATTGGCCCGGTCGGACTATCATCCTGGTTGCGCACGGCGGGCTGATCGCTGCCCTGACGGCCGCGTTGCTGGATCTGCCACCGGAGAACTGGCCTGCCCTCGGTGGGCTGGCCAATACGAGCTGGGTGCAGCTTTCCAGTCACGGCCCGGATGTCGACCGACCCGGCTGGCGCCTCGATGTTTGGAACGCAGCGGCGAAGGTAGCTCCCGATGTCCTCTGAAGAGCCCGTCCGATCGGTACCGGACGAATTGTTCCAGCAGGTGACGGCCAAGCCCGGACGGCAATTGCCGGACGCGCTGTTCGGCCCGCCACCGGCGCGGCCCGCACGCCCCGAGCGTGAGGAGCCGATCCGTTCGGTACCCGACGAACTCTTCAAGCAGGTCACCGCTCGCAGTACCCGGTCGCTGCCCGACGCGCTTTTCGGGCCGCCGCCTTCCCCGGTCGCCGAACCCGAGACCGACTCGTCGGCCGAGGACGAGTCCGGTTCGGGTGCACACGATTCCGGTGAGGAGTCGTCCGACGACGAGGGTTCCGTAGCGGCGAAGGTTGTCGACGATGTCGGTAATGCTGTCGGCGCGGGTTCGGCGGATGGCACCGACGCGCTGACAGAGGGCTCGGATTCCTCTGCGGCCCAGGTTGATACCGGCACTCCGGTGGCTTCGGCCTCGGGCGCCGACTCCGTGTCGCACGCGCAGAACGACTCGAACACCACGGTCGACACGCAGACTGTGGACCAGGCCGACTCGACTCTGCCTCGGGCAGGTGAATCGGTTGCTGCCGAAGCGGAATCCCGTCCTGCGCAGACGGAAACGGCTCAGCCGCAGGCGGGTCCTTCGACTGTTGCTCAGGTCGAAGCTACTCCCGCGCAGGACGGCGCTTCCGGTATCGCTCACGCGGAATCGGTTTCGGCGCGCGCTGATGCGGCCGCCGAAGCGCTGCTCGGAGCTGAGACGGCAGCATCCGGCTCCACGGCCGAAGGGGAGCCCGGTGTGCAGTCGCAGGCCTTGCTCGCGCCTTCCCCGGTCCAGCCTGCCGACGGTGTGAGCGCGATGCCGAGTGTTCTCGCGGAACCTTCTGTCCCGCAGAATCAGTCGATCAGCACCGTCGATGCGGAGGCGCCCGCGGTTCGGCAGGAGGTATCGACCGAGGTGGTCGAGCAGGCCTCGCCTCGGCCGGTGCTGTTGGTGATCGCCGATTCGCTCGCCTATTTCGGGCCCAAGGGTGGGTTGCCGGCCGATGATCCGAGGATCTGGCCGAATCTCGTGGCGGCCGAACTGGATTGGGATGTCGAGCTGGTCGCCCGGATCGGGTGGACCTGTCGTGACGCCTACTGGGCACTGATCGGTGATCCCCGGGTGTGGGCCGCCGTGCCGCGCGCGGGGGCTGTCGTGTTCGCTGTCGGCGGCATGGACACCCTGCCGTCTCCGCTGCCCACCGCCCTGCGGGAGACGATCCGCTACATCCGTCCGCCCCGGCTGCGTCGCGGGGTGCGGGCCACCTACAACTGGCTGCAGCCGAAGCTGTCGAAACTCGGTCGCCCCGTTGCTCTTCCACCGAGGGTGAGCGTGGACTATCTGGAGCAGTCGCGTGAGGCGCTGACCCAGTTGCGTCCGGAGCTGCCGGTGGTCGCGGTGTTGCCGTCGGTGCATCGCTGCGATGCCTACGGTCGCGTGCACCGTGGTCGGCCGCGCGCGGTGAAGGCGTTGCGGGCGTGGTCGGCGCGCACCTCGGTGCCGCTGGTCGACCTCGGCGAAGCCGTGCGCGACGACATCGAATCGGGATCGGCCAACCCCGACGGTATCCACTGGGGCTGGGCCGGGCATCAGGCTGTTGCCACCGCCATGACCAAGGCGCTGCAGGAGGTTCGGTAGTCCGTGGCCGTTGTGGTGGTCACCGATTCGGCGGCCGGGTTGTCCGCCGACCTCGTCGCCGATCTCGGTATCGAAGTGGTGCCTCTGCACGTGCTGGTCGGTGATCGGCAGCTGCGCGAGGGCGTCGAGCCGGTCGAGATCGACTACAGCGCCGACTCGGTCACCACGTCGGCGGCCTCGCCGGGTGAACTGCGCGAGGCCTACGAACGCGCCATGGACCACAGCGGCGGCGACGGAGTGGTCGCCGTGCATCTGTCGCGCATGCTGTCGGCGACCTGGGAGGCCGGGCGACAAGCAGTGCGCGAGATGGGCGCCGACGGCCGTGTGCGCCTGGTGGATTCGCTCGGCGCTGGCTTGGCCACGGGGTTGCCTGTACTCGGCGCCGCCCGCCGCGCCCGGGCCGGTGACACCCTCGACGCGGTCTACGAGTGTGCGGCGGCCGCCGCCACCCGTGCCCGCACCTTCATCCTGGTGAACCGCACCGAACAGTTGCGCAAGGGCGGCAGGCTCAGCAGCGCGGCTGCCTTCTTCGGCAGCGAGCTCGTCACCAAACCACTGTTGCAGTTGGTCGAGGGCAAACTGGAGCTGCGGGAAAAAGTGCGTACACGGTCGCGCGCCGTCACCAAGCTCGTCGCCGCCGCGACGTCCGCCGCGGGCACCGACGGCGTAGCCCTCGGTATCCAGCATCTGGGTGCCGCCGAGGCCGCCGAGTCTCTGGCCGGCCAATTGCGCGAACAGAATCCCACCCTCACCGAACTCCACATCGCGGAATTCGGCCCCACTCTCGGTGTGCACCTTGGGGTGGGCGCCCTCGGTGTCGCGGTGCTGCCCGGCGGATGCACCTAGGTCGAGAATCTCGGTGACGACAACCGGCGCGCCCGGATCGGTCGCCTGCTTACGGTAGAGAACATGACCGCCTCCACCACGCGACCGACCCCGCCTGCCGTCGAAGTGCTGACCGTCGACTGGGAGCATCCGGACGCGGACGTGCTGCGCGCGGAGATGTCGGCAGAGGTCGGCCCGCGCTACGCCTATATCGAATTCGTCGGGCCGCCGCCGACACTCGTCGACCCGAGCACCGTCCACAAGACCTTCGTGGCCTACGCGGGCCGGACACCCGCGGGTCATGCCGCAGTGCGCTGGAACGCCGGGGATCTGGAGCTCAAGCGGATGTTCGTCCGACCGGCCTTTCGTGGCACGGGCACAGCGACGGCTTTGCTCGCGGCCGCCGAAGCGGCGGCGCGGGAGGCGGGGCAACCGCGGCTCATCCTGCAGACCGGGCATCTGCAACCCGATGCGGTGCGGTTCTACGAACGCAGCGGATATCACCGGATCCCGCTGTTCGCGCCGTATCACGAGCTGCCGCTGTCGAACTGCTTCGCCAAGAACCTGGCCTGAAAGGGTACGGTGGCCGGGCTCTACGATGCCAGCGTGACCGCATTCGACGAGTTCGACTTTCCCGATACCTCGAACATGCCGCCGCGCAGGCAACACATCCTCGCGGTGATCCGGGATTCGGTGCTCGCGCACGGTTATCCGCCGAGTGCGCGTGAGATCGCCGAGGCGGTGGGGCTGCGTTCCACCTCGACGGTCTCCAAGCATCTGAAGGCCCTGGAGGAGGACGGTTTTCTGCGCCGCAGTGCGGCGATGACCCGGCCCATCGACGTGCGCCTGTTCCTGCGTGGCGCACCCGGCGCGGGCTCCGATTCCGCCGTCAGCGTGCCGGTTGTCGGTGATATCGCGGCGGGCACGCCGATCACCGCCGAGCAGCATGCCGACGATGTCTTGACGCTGCCACGTGAGCTGGTCGGACGCGGTGAGGTCTTCGGCCTGCGGGTGCGCGGCGACTCGATGATCGACGCCGCCATCTGCGACGGCGATCTCGTCGTCGTCCGCAGCCAGCGTGAGGCGAACTCCGGCGACATCGTGGCGGCCATGATCGGTGAGGAGGCGACCGTGAAGGTGTACCGCCGCCGCAACGGCCACATCCACCTCGAACCGTGCAACCCCGCCTATTCGACGATCGACGGCGACGACGCCGTCATCCTCGGCAAAGTCGTCTCGGTGATGCGCCGGCTCTGATCCCGCTACGCCGGACCGAACCAGTCCAGCGACCGGCCGTGCGGGTCGGCGAAGGCCGACGCGACCTGGTCCAGCGCGACCACCATGCGTGCCTTGTCGGACGCTCGTGGCGGGAGCCGGTCGGACAGCCAGGGCAGCACGCCCGTGCCTTCCTGGGAAATCCAGTGGCAGGGCAGTGATCGCACTGTCGTGCGGAACTGTTCCCTGGCTTCCGGCGGCAGGTAGGTGAGGACGGCGCTGTGGAAGACCACCACGGTGCTGTCGGGCGGCGCGGCGTACACGAGTTCGGTGATGCGTTCGTTCAGGTCGCCCGTGACAAGGATCGGTGGGTCGGCCGCGACGATCTCGCAGGCCGCGCGCAATCGGGTCTTCCGGTCCTCCTGGCCGGGCCAGACGAGTGCCTCCAACCAGTCGCGGCTGTGCCGGTCGGTGACGTCGAGGGGGTTCAGATCGACGCCCGCCCGGTAGACGACCTCCGGCAGGGCGGTCGGCACGGGGACCGTGCCGGTCACGGTGCAGGGCAACACCACCGGTGACTCGCCGTCCGGCGGGTTCAGCACTGTTGTGCCGTATCGGTAGCTGAAACGGTCCGGGTAGAGACACAAACCCGCGGAGGCACCGACCTCGACGAGTGCGAGTGGGCCCGGCAGCCCGGCCAGCACCGGAAGCAGTGTCGCCGACCGGCCGACCTCGTTGGTCTGTGTGCGGTGGGACAACGCCGTTGTCGCGATCGCATCCCACCGTCCGATCAGCTGCGTGCGGAATTCGCTGTAGGGCACCGCGTTCACGCCGTTCACCGTCGCGGCGGCGAGCACGAGGTTGGGTTGCTGTTTCTCGAAGGGCAGCCGCGCGAGCAAGGCCAGGACCGCCGGGTCCTCGGCGATGTCGAGGGCACGGCGGTAGTACAGCGGGGAGTTGGTGTGGACTTCCCGCACCGCGAAGTCGCGGAAGCGTTGTGCCAGGTCCATGTGTACCTGCGTACTGCGAATCGGCCATGAGCGCACGGTATTCGGTGAGCACCGCCGGGGGTCGGCGGGAAAGCGCCGCTGACCGAGAGTTGTCCACAGGGTGCGAGTTATCCACAGGCCCGTCGAAAGCGCAGGTGGGCAGCGGGTTTCGAGGAGAGCCGATGGCTAGCGTCGCCGCCATGCCACGACACGAAGAGCACGAGCGAGTTCGGCAGCGGTTGGGCGGGCTCGCGGTGCAAGACAAACCACGACCGCACACGACGGCTCGGTGGGAGGCGGACGACGAGCCCCTCGATTACCGGCGAGGCGGGGCCGTCGATCCGTCGCGGGCCAGCCACTGGGACGACGACGAACTGACTCCTGCGGACGGTCCGCCGGGCGAGGTGGGGACGCCCGGCTGGCTGGACGAGGAAGGTCGGCGCGGACGGAACAAACTGGTGCCGGAGCGTTTTCGTCAGGCTCGAATGGATCCGGGACGGCGCGGTGCGCTGGCGCTCGGGATCGTCGGCCTGGTCGCGGTGGTGCTCACCGGAGTGATGGTGATGCGCGATCGCCCGGTATCGCAGGCGGTGCCACCGGTACCGGCACTGCGCGCCGAGCACATCACTCCACGCGCTGAACAGACCGCTGTGGTCGCGGCCGCGAGCGCTGCCGCGACCGCTGATCCGGGAGCCGGAATCGGGGGCGGGAGTGTGGAACTCGTCGTCAGCGTCGTGGGGTTGGTGCACCGTGCCGGATTGCATCGTCTGCCCGGCGGGGCACGGGTCGCCGACGCGATCGAGATGGCAGGTGGTGCCCGCGAGGGTGCCGACCTCGCGGGACTGAACCTTGCCCAGCGGCTGACCGATGGTGATCAGGTGGTTGTCGGTGCCGCAGGGCCGCTGGCGGGCCAACCCGTGCAGGGCAGCGCGATGATCAGTGCCGCCGGTGGGCCACCGGGTTCGAGCTCGGCGGGGGCCATCGCGGGCCCCGGCCCCGGTGCGGCCGGAGGCAATTCGCGAGTCGACCTCAACTCGGCGACCGAGGCCGAACTCGATGCGCTGCCCGGCGTCGGACCGGTCACCGCGAAGGCGATCATCACGTGGCGGACGACCAATGGCCCGTTCACCGATGTGGCGCAACTCGGTGAGGTGAACGGTATCGGTCCGGCCCGACTGGCTCGCCTGCGCGATCTGGTCACGACATGACCCGTGTGCGGGGCGCGGTCGGCACCGGCCGGCGTGATCAGGCTGTGCAGACCGCCGGTGCGGCGGGATGAGGGTCGGTGCGGATAGGGCGAGAGCGAAAACGCTGAGTGGGGCTGTCGATCGGCCGTTGGCGACCAGTTCCGCGTCGGTCGGCAGGTCGTTCACATCGCCGGGGTCGAGCCGTCGTCCATCGGTGAGGCCGGAGAACACGGCGGCCGACGAGGATCAGGAGGAGCCCGAGGTCCTCGATATGCGGCTGGTACCCGCGGCGCTCGGGTGCTGGGCGGCAACGCTCATCGCCCTGGCCCTCGGGTGGCGAGCGGGGGTGGTGCTGGCTGTCTTGGCGGTGCTGGGAGCGATCGGCGCGTGGGTCGGCTTGTTGTGGGCGATAGCGCATCGGCGGGAACGGTGGCGGGTCGTCGCTGTGGCGGGGACAGCGACGATACTGCTCGGCGCCGGGTTCGGGGCGGCGGCCGCGTGGCGGGAACATCACGTGCAGGCGCATCCGTTGCGGGAATCGGTCGGGCGAACCGTGACCGTGGTAGCGGAGATCTCCGACGACGCCAAACAGATTCGGGCAGGCTCGTTCGGCGGTGAACGGCGATGGATCATCCGGGCAGGACTGCGCGAGTTCGGCAATGGTGCGCACCGCACACACGCCGGTGGCGCGCTGGTGGTTCTCGCTGCCGGGGAGGAGTGGGCGAAACTCGCGCCGGGACAGGTGGTTCGGTTCCGAGGAACGGTGAGCGAACCGTTGCGGGCCGACCTCACCGTTGCCACGTTGCGGGCGACCGCCGAACCGGAGCGCATCGGTGTTCCGCCCTGGTGGCAACGACTCGCGACAGGTGTACGCGCCGACCTGGCCGACGCGGCCGCGCGAGCCCTCCCGCCCGACGCGGCGGGTCTGCTACCCGCACTGGTCGTCGGCGACACCGCCGGACTGTCGAACGTGGTCAGAGACGCTTTCGAAATCGCCGGCCTGCAACACCTGTGCGTCGTCAGCGGCGCCAATTTCACAATTTTGTTGAGCGCGCTGCTCGGCTTGACCCGTATCCTCACCGCCGGACCGCGAATCAGGGCAGCGACCGCCGCGGGGGCAGTGGTGATGTTCGTGATCCTCGCCCGCCCGGATCCCAGTGTGTTGCGCGCCGCCGCAATGGGTTCGGTGACGGTGCTTGCGCTGCTGACAGGCCGACGCAAACAGGCGCTACCCGCACTGTGTGGTGCGGTGATCGGATTGCTCGCCGTCGCACCGGAGTTGGCGGTGAGTGCCGGATTCGCGCTGTCGGTGCTCGCCACGGCCGGGTTGATCCTGCTCGCACCGAGCTGGGCGGACTGGTTGCGCGAGCGCGGGTGGTGGCGTGTACCCGCCGAGATTCTCGCGGTGTCGGCGGCGGCCTTCGTCGTGACACTGCCACTGATGGTCGCCCTGTCCGGGCGGGTGAGCCTGGTGGCCGTCGCCGCCAATGCCCTCGTCGCACCCGTGGTCGGAGTGATCACGGTGATCGGAGCGGTCGGTGCCGTAGTCGCTTGCCTGTGGGTGGACGCGGCCGTGTGGGTGCTGTGGTGTGCGCGCCCGCCACTGTGGTGGTTGCTCGGCGTCGCCGAACACGCCGCCGCCCTCCCCGGTGCCGCCGTCACGGTGCAGTCGGGCACTGCTGCGGGCCTTGTGGCGGCCGCTCTGATGATCGTCCTGGTCGCGGCCCTGCGCTGGTCGCGGGCGCGTCGGCTCCTTGCCGTCGTCTGCCTAGGTATCGCCGTCGTCCTGGTCCCTGTCCGGCTCTGGCACCCCGGGTGGCCACCCGCGGGCTGGGTCCTGGCCATGTGTGATGTCGGCCAGGGAGACGCCCTCGCCGTCGCTGTCGCCCCTGATGCCGCCATAGTCGTCGACGTCGGCCCCGACCCTCGCCTCATCCGCCGCTGCCTCGACCGCCTCCGGGTCACCCGGATCCCCCTCCTCATCCTCACCCACCCGCACGCCGACCACATCGACGGTCTCGCGGGCGCCCTCCACGGCCGCGCAGTAGACACCATCGCCACCGCCCCCGGCGAAACCCGCCCACCCACCTGCCCCACGCCAACCCTTGGATCACAGCCGGGGCCTGCGGCGGCGCTGCGGAGAGCTACCTCGGGACTGCCGACAGCCTGTGCTCGGTCTGCGTCGGGTGAGACGACCGCAACGGAGAGCATTGGCGCTCATGACCATTCAGGCGACGGAGTGCGCAGGGTCGTGGAGCTTGCGGAGGACGCGGGGATCCCACTGATCGAGCTGCATCAGGGACATGTGTTGCGGTTCGGGGCGACAGAACTCGACGTTCTCGCGCCGGGGGAGCGGGCGCCCGGTTCGCTGGAACTCGATGATGCCAATGATCGGTCGCTGGTTGTGCGGGCGCGCACGGCACTCGGGACGGTTCTGCTGACGGGGGACATCGAGAGCGAGGCTCAGCGGAAGATGATGCGCGACAACGACATCAGGGCCGACGTGCTCAAAGTTCCGCACCACGGTTCGCGGACGACGACAGCGGAATTCCTGCGCGCGGTCCGGCCGCGCCTGGCATTGATCAGCTCCGGCACCGACAACACCTTCGGACATCCACATCCCGATGTCATCGGGGTGCTCACCGCGCTGGGCGCGACAATCGCCCGAACCGACCTCGACGGCGATGTCATCGTGCTCGGGACAGCGACAGAACAACGGATGGTCAAGTCCCGCCGACTACCGCCGCGGACACCTCGTTCACGTCGAGCACTTCGGTGCCGAGGACGGAGCGATCCCATCCGTGAGGCGCTGCAGGGAGAAGCCGACACAACGCGATCGCTCGCGCGACAGGACCCGTGCGCGGCGGACGAGCAGCGGTATCGCGACCCTCGCGGATCCCGTCGGTCCCCCTACGTAGGATCGCCTCGTGAGCGAACTCCCTGCGGTGCATCTGGTTCTCGGTGACGAGGAACTGCTGGTCGAGCGCGCTGTCGCGCGGGTGATGAGCGAGGTACGGGCGGGGGCACCCGACCCGGACTCGGTGCCGGTGGACCGGATGCGCGCCGGTGACGCCAGCACCGCCGAACTGGCCGAACTTCTCAGCCCCTCACTGTTCGCCGAAGACCGCGTGATCGTGCTCGAATCGGCGGCCGAGGCGGGCAAGGACGCGGTGGCGGTGATCACCGACGCGGCCGCCGACCCGCCGCCCGGCGTTGTCCTGATGGTGCTGCACTCCGGTGGCGGCCGCGCCAAGGCGCTGGTCCCGGCGCTGCAGAAGCAGGGCGCCGTGGTGCACGAGTGCGCCAAGCTCACCAAACCGGCGGAGCGGGTGGAATTCGTGCGCGGTGAGTTCCGGGCCGCGGGCGTGAAGGTCGGTGCCGAAGCGGTGCAGGTGCTGATCGAATGCGTCGGGTTCGAGCTGCGTGAACTGGCCGCGGCCTGTTCGCAGCTGGTGTCCGACACCGGCGGCAAGATCGATGTGAACGCCGTGCGCCGGTACTACTCGGGTCGCGCCGAGGTGACCGGTTTCGATGTCGCCGAACTCGCTGTGGCAGGCGACCGGTCGGCCGCGATGGAGGCGCTGCGCTGGGCGACCGACCGGGGCGTCCCACACGTGCTGCTGGCCGACGCGCTGGCCGACTCGGTCCACACCATCGCCAAGGTGGGATCGGCCGGTCGCGGCGACCCGTTCAAGCTGGCTCAGCAGCTCGGTATGCCGCCGTGGAAGGTGAAGAAGGCCCAAGCGCAGGCGCGTGGCTGGAACCCGGCCTCGATCGGCACCGCCCTGCAGGTGGTGGCCGCCCTCAACGCCGACGTCAAGGGCGGCGCTGCCGATGCCACCTTCGCCGTGGAGCACGCGCTCGCGCGCATCCTCGACCTGCGTGCCACCGGCTGAGGGTCAGTCGCCGATGACGGCGAGGGCCTCCTCGTCTTCCTCGAGGTCCTCGTACCGGCCCTCCCACTCCTCGTAGAGCGGGATCTCGTCCTCACGGGTGACGACCCAGGCGACGCTGTAGCCGCCGTCCTCGTCGGGCACCATCACGTTCTCGATCTTGAGACCGAGCCCGAGGATCTCCGCCGCGCGGATCACCTCGGCCAGGTCGTCGCCTCGTACCACCGTCTGATTCGCGTACACCGTCAACATGCGCGGAATGGTAGCCGACGACAAAAGCCGCCGTGGTCATCGAGGCCACGGCGGCTGCGTCTTGCGAACCGGGTACAGCGACCCGGGCAGATCAGATCTTGTTCAGAGCCAGCGCGAGCGCGGACTTCTTGTTGGCGGCCTGGTTGGCGTGGATGACGCCCTTGGAGGCAGCCTTGTCGAGCTTGCGGCTCGCGAACTGCAGCTGCTCGGCAGCCTTTTCCTTGTCACCGCTGGCAGCAGCTTCGCGGAAGTTGCGGATCGCGGTGCGCAGCGCGGACTTGACCGACTGGTTGCGCTTGCGCGCTTCCTCGTTGGTACGGATCCGCTTCATCTGGGACTTGATGTTGGCCACGCCTGTATCCTCTGGTTTCCTGTCGCTGGGTGGTATGTCTTGAAAGCTCGTCGGGCGCGCGCCCACGATGCAGCAGATGGTGCTGAACTACGGGTAACACCGCGCCGAAGATCGAGGTTACCAGCTCCGCACCGCCCGGCGAAATCGGCCCTGCCCGTCCGCGCCGGTGTGGGCGGGGAGTTCACCCGTTTCAGGTGATGCGAGAAATTTACGTGTGGCTCACACGACGTTGTCGCCGGGTAGTGGACAGTTTTCTCCCATGACCTCCACCACAACGCCGGGTACGGCACGATCCGCCTCACCGGCGTTGGTGAGCACGAACGGTCATCCGGCGGTCGCACATACCGGTTTGTTCCACGGCTACGGGCCCGGTCGTTTTGCCGAGGCCTTCGACGAGATGTTCGACGAGAAAGGCAAGGTTCGCGCGCCCTACCGGGGCATTCACGCGGCGATGGCCGCCAACGACCTCCACGATCTGGCGAAACGCTCCGCTGCCCTGGATCGCGCGTTCATCGATCAGGGCATCACCTTCTCCCTGTCAGGCCAGGAGCGGCCGTTTCCCCTCGATCTGGTGCCGAGGGTGATCGCGGCCGCCGAGTGGGCGCATCTCGAGCGGGGCATCACCCAGCGGGTCCGCGCGCTCGAGCTGTTCCTGGCCGACGTGTACGGCGAGCAGAACATCCTGCGCGACGGGGTGATCCCGAAGCGCCTGGTCACCTCCTGCGCGCATTTCCACCGCGAGGCCGCGGGCATCGTCCCGCCCAACGGTGTGCGGATCCATGTGTCGGGCATCGACCTGGTGCGTGACGAACACGGCGATTTCCGGGTGCTCGAGGACAACCTGCGCTCGCCGTCGGGGGTCTCCTATGTGATGGAGAACCGGCGGACGATGGCGCGCGTCTTCCCCGACCTGTTCTCCTCGCACCTGGTCCGCGCGGTCGGCGACTATCCGGCGCACCTGTTGCGGGCATTGCGTGCCTCGGCGGCACCCAACGAGGCCGATCCGACGGTGGTCGTCCTCACGCCCGGCGTGCACAACGCGGCGTATTTCGAGCATTCGCTGCTGGCCAGGCAGATGGGGGTGGAGCTGGTCGAGGGCCGTGACCTGTTCTGCCGCGACAACGTCGTCTACCTGCGGACCACCGAGGGGGAACGGCAGGTCGACGTGATCTACCGCCGCATCGACGACATCTACCTCGACCCGATGCACTTCCGCCCGGACTCGGTGCTCGGCGTCGCCGGTGTGCTCAACGCCGCCCGCGCGGGCAATGTGGTGATCTCCAGTGCCGTCGGCAACGGCGTGGGCGACGACAAACTCATCTACACCTATGTGCCGGCGATCATCGAGTACTACCTGGGCGAGAAGCCGATCCTGCCCAATGTCGACACCTTCCGGTGCTGGCTCGACGACGAACGCGCGGAGGTGCTCGACCGGATCGACGAACTGGTGGTCAAACCGGTGGAGGGGTCGGGCGGCTACGGCATCGTGATCGGCCCCGACGCCGACCGCGCCGAACTCGATGCCGTCCGCCGAAAGGTGTGCGCCGATCCGAGAGGTTGGATCGCACAACCGGTGGTGCAGCTCTCGACGGTGCCGACCAAGATCGGTGACGACCTGGTCCCGCGGCACGTGGATCTGCGCCCGTTCGCGGTGAACGACGGCGACAGCATCTGGGTGCTGCCCGGCGGCCTCACCCGCGTCGCGCTGCCCGAAGGGTCGCTGGTGGTGAACTCGAGCCAGGGCGGTGGCAGCAAGGACACCTGGGTGCTGGCCGGCCGCTCCGACGACAGCGAGCTGGCCGGCCCGCAGCTGGTGAGTGATCCACTCCGCGCCGATCCGTTCGAGCAGGGCCGCGACCTCACCACCTCCCAGGCTCATCAGCAACAGCAGCAGCAACAACAGACCCAGCGGCTGATCGGGGATTGACCACATGCTCGCCCGCAATGCCGAATCCCTGTACTGGATCGGCCGCTACGTCGAGCGCGCCGACGACACCGCCCGCATCCTCGATGTGGCCGTCCACCAGCTGCTCGAGGACGCCACCGTCGATGCCGACCGCACCTCACGGGTCCTGCTGGAGGTGCTCGGCATCGAACCGCCCGACGGGTTGCGCCTGGACGTCTGGTCGGTCACCGATCTGGTCGCGTTCAGCCACGAGCACGGTGTGTCCATCAGCGAGTCCATCGCGAAGGCGCGCGAAAATGCCCGTGGTGCACGGGAAGTCACCTCCAGCGAGATGTGGGAGTGCCTCAACACCACCTACAACGGGCTGGCGGCCGCCGAACAGGCCGCACGTGGGCTCGGTCCGCACGAATTCTTCGCCTACGTCAAGGATCGCGCGGCGATGTTCACGGGTCTGACCGACTCGACGCTGAGCCGCGACGACGGATACCGCTTCCTGCTGCTCGGCCGTTCCATCGAACGCATCGACATGATGGTCCGCTTGCTGCTGTCGCGCGCCGGTGACCGCACCTCCTCACCCGCCTGGGTGACGGTGCTGCGCTCGGCGGGCGCCCACGACACCTACCTGCGCACCCACCGTGGCGCGCTCGACGCGGCACGGGTGGCCGAATTCATCCTGCTCGACCGCCTTTTCCCGCGTTCGGTGTTCCACGCGTTGCTGGTCGCCGAGGCCTGCCTGACCGAGCTGGATCAGCGGCCGGGCAGCCGCGTCGGTGCCCGCCACGAAGCGCAACGGGTGCTCGGCCGGGCCCGCAGCGAACTGGAATTCCTGCCGCCCGGCGTGTTGCTGGAAAACCTGCAGACCCGGTTGCTCGCCTTGCAGAAGGCGTGCCGCGATGTCGGGGAAGCGGTGTCGCGGCAGTACTTCCACGCCGCACCGTGGGTGGCCTGGACCGATGTGCGGCGCGGCACCGACGCCACCGTGACCGTGGAGGGGGAGCTGTGAGCTGGCGAATGCGGGTGGTGCACACCACCGGATACATCTACGACGCGCCGGTGACGCGCTCGTTCAACGAGGCACGACTCACCCCGAGGGCCGACAGCAGGCAGAACGTGATCCTCAACCGCGTCGAAACCGTGCCCGCCACCCGGTCCTACCGCTACACCGACTACTGGGGAACGGCCGTCACCGCGTTCGATCTGCACGCACCGCACACCGAACTGGAGGTGAGCGGGTCCTCGGTGGTGGAAACCGAACCCTTCACCGAACCGGCGACGGAACTGACCTGGGACGAGTTGCGTGGCGAACGCACCGTCGACCGGTTCGACGAAATGCTCGGTCCCACCTCTTACGTGCCCCGCGACGAGTCCCTGGACGCCGTGGCCGGGCAGTTGGCGCATGGCGTCTCGCCCGCCCGAGCGGTGGTCCGGGCGGCCGAATGGGTGCACCGGGAAATGGACTACAGCGCGGGCACCACCTCGGTGCACACCTCGGCCACGCAGGCCTTCGCCGAACGGCGTGGTGTCTGCCAGGACTACGCGCATCTGACCCTGGTGTTGTTGCGCGCCATGGGAATTCCCAGTCGCTATGTGTCGGGATATCTGCATCCGAACCCGGCCGCGCCGATCGGGGAGGCGGTCGCGGGGGAGTCGCACGCCTGGGTCGAGGCGTGGACGGGACAGTGGTGGGGTTACGACCCGACCAACAATCTGGCGGTCAACGAGCAGCACGTGTCGGTGGGTGTCGGGCGGGACTACGCGGACGTACCGCCGTTGAAAGGGGTGTTCTCCGGCGGCGGCTCGACGGACCTCGCGGTCGTTGTAGAGGTCACTCGCCTGGCGTAATGTCCGAAACGCTCGTGCGGACCCCGCTCGTCGCGGGGATCATTCTCCCGGAGAGGTGGTCGCGATGTCGCTCACAGCACAAGAACTCAGTGAACCCGAAGTCATCCCCGAGCCCAAGAAATGGGCTGCGGAAGCGCTCGGCACCTTCCTTCTCGTCATGGGCGGTGTCGGCACCGCGGTCATCGCCGGTGATCGGGTGGGTGCGCTCGGTGTGGCGCTGGCCTTCGGTCTCACCCTGCTGTTCCTCGTGTACTCCATCGGGCCGATCTCGGGCTGCCATGTGAACCCCGCGGTCACCCTCGGCCAGTTGTTGCTCGGGCGGGTCACGGTCGTCTCGGCGGTCGGCTACTGGGTCGCCCAGCTCATCGGTGGCCTCCTGGCCGGGCTGGTGCTGTTCGCGGTGGCCAAGAACCTGCCGAGCTACGACCGGCCGGTCGACGGCCTCGGTGCCAACGGCTGGGGCAAGCACAGCCCGTCGGCGGCCACCGGCCCGCTCGGCGAGGTCGTGGTGCAGAACGGGTACGGCATGGCGGCCATGATCATCATCGAGGTGATGCTCACCGCGGTGCTGGTCTTCGTCGTGCTCGCGTCGACCGACCGCCTCTCGGATGTGCCGCTGGCCGGTATGTCGATCGGATTCACCCTCGCCGTGATCCACCTGATCTCGATCCCGGTCGACAACACCTCGGTCAATCCGGCGCGCAGCCTCGCGGTCGCCCCGTACCAGGACGGCGCGATGGGTCAGGTGTGGGCGTTCTTCGTGTTCCCGCTGATCGGCGGCGTGCTCGGGGCATTGGTGTACGGCATGATCTTCGGCCGTTCCCGGGATGTACTGAGCTGAACCGGGCTGTCACGACCCCCGATCCGGTGCGTCCGGGTCGGGGGTCGTCGCGTCAGCTCCAGCTGTATTCGGCCACCAGCCGATGCGCGACCAGGTCGAAGGTCTTGCGTTCGACGATCGCGCCTTCGCGCCGGATGCCGTCCTCGGGCACATCGAGCACCCGGTCCAGCCGCACCCAGCTCGCCCGGCCCGCGTGGTCCCAGGGGCCCGAGCCGATGCCCACCCAGTTGCGGTCGTGCGCGCGTTCGGGTTTCGACGACAGCATCAGCCCGAGCAGCGTTTTACGGTCGCGGCCGACCACCAGCACCGGCCGGTCCTTGCCGTTGGTCGGGTCCTCCTCGAACGGCACCCAGGTCCACACGACCTCACCCGGGTCGGCGCGCCCGTCCAATTGCGGGCAGTACACGATCTGGCGGGCCCGATGCGCGGTCGGCACCGGTGTCGAGGCGGTCGGGCGCACCGGCACGACGGGGCCGGGCTTGGCGCCGCCCAAGGCACCCGCCAGCTTCTCGAGCAGCCGAGGTCCCTGCTTGCGCACGATCTTCGGCCCCTGCTCCTTGGCGATCACGCCGAGCTGCTTGCCGAGAGTGTTCCAACTGCTGGCCATGCTTGGAAATATAACGACTGACCCGGCTCCGGTGCACCGGTGACAGAGCCGCGCGTGTGGTCATGGGACGATGGACCCAGTTCGCCGATACCCCTCGAGGAGTGGAGTGGCTTCCAGCTTTGCCGATACGACGTTCACCGATCCGTCGCGGATCAGGAACTTCTGCATCATCGCCCACATCGACCACGGCAAGTCGACCCTGGCCGATCGGATGTTGCAGCTGACCGGTGTGGTCGAGGAGCGGGCGATGCGCGCCCAGTACCTGGACCGGATGGACATCGAGCGCGAGCGCGGGATCACCATCAAGGCGCAGAACGTCCGGCTGCCGTGGCAGGTCGACGGCACCGACTACGTGCTGCACCTGATCGACACCCCGGGCCACGTCGACTTCACCTACGAGGTGTCGCGCGCGCTGGAGGCCTGTGAGGGTGCGATCCTGCTGGTCGACGCCGCGCAGGGGATCGAGGCACAGACCCTCGCCAATCTCTACCTGGCGATGGACAAGGACCTCACCATCATCCCGGTCCTGAACAAGATCGACCTGCCCGCCGCCGACCCGGATCGCTACGCCGCCGAGATCGCCCACATCGTCGGCTGTGAACCCGACGACGTGCTCCGCGTGTCCGGCAAGACCGGCGTCGGTGTGCCCGCGCTGCTCGACGAGGCGGTCCGGTTGGTCCCGCCGCCGGTCGGCGACGCCGACGCGCCCGCCCGCGCCATGATCTTCGACTCCGTCTACGACACCTACCGCGGTGTGGTCACCTACATCCGCGTGGTCGACGGCAAGCTGACCCCGCGTCAGAAGATCAAGATGATGTCGACCGGCGCGACCCACGAACTGCTCGAGATCGGCATCGTCTCGCCCGAACCCAAGCCCACCCAGGGTCTGGGCGTCGGCGAGGTGGGCTACCTCATCACCGGCGTGAAGGACGTTCGTCAGTCCAAGGTCGGTGACACCATCACCAGCGCCCGTGACGGCGCGACGCAGGCCCTCACCGGGTACCGCGAACCCCAGCCGATGGTCTACTCCGGCCTCTACCCGGTGGACGGTTCGGACTACCCGAACCTGCGCGACGCCCTGGACAAGCTCCAGCTCAACGACGCCGCGCTCACCTACGTGCCGGAAACCTCGGTGGCGCTCGGTTTCGGCTTCCGCTGCGGCTTCCTCGGTCTGCTGCACATGGAGATCACCCGCGAACGCCTCGAGCGCGAGTTCGGTCTCGACCTCATCTCCACCGCGCCCAACGTGATCTACCGCGTGGTCATGGAAGACGGTAAAGAACACATCGTCACCAACCCCTCGTTCTGGCCGGAGGGCAAGGTGCGCCAGGCTTTCGAGCCGGTCACCAAGTGCACCGTGATCGCACCGAGCGAGTTCATCGGTTCCATCATGGAGCTGTGCCAGTCCCGGCGCGGCGAGCTGCTCGGCATGGACTACCTGTCCGAGACCCGCGTCGAGATGCGGTACACGCTGCCGATGGCCGAGATCATCTTCGACTTCTTCGATTCGCTGAAGTCGCGCACGCGCGGCTACGCCAGCCTCGATTACGAAGAGGCGGGCGAGCAGGAAGCCGCGCTGGTGAAGGTCGACATCCTGTTGCAGGGTGAGGCCGTCGACGCGTTCAGCGCCATCGTGCACAAGGACGCGGCCCAGCCCTACGGCAACAAGATGACGACCAAGCTGCGCGAACTCATCCCGCGTCAGCAGTTCGAGGTGCCCATCCAGGCGGCGATCGGCTCGAAGATCATCGCGCGCGAGAACATCCGCGCCATCCGCAAGGACGTGCTCGCCAAGTGCTACGGCGGTGACATCAGCCGTAAGCGCAAGCTGCTCGAGAAGCAGAAGGAAGGCAAGAAGCGCATGAAGACCATCGGCCGGGTCGACGTGCCGCAGGAGGCCTTCGTGGCAGCGCTGTCCTCGGACGCGTCCTCGGACAAGCCGAAGGGCAAGTAGCTCAGCCGGGTTCGGTGGGCACACGCACGGTGAGGCGTGTGCCGCCGAGCGGGCTGCGGCTCAATTGGGCTGTACCGCCGTGTAATTCGGCCTGTTGACGAACCAGCGCCAGACCGAGTCCCGATCCGGGTGAACCGGGACGTTTGACGAAGCGGTCGAAAGCGTTGGCGCCCAGGTGCTCCGGGATGCCGGTGCCGTTGTCGTCGATGGTGATCGAGCCCGGCTCCGCCCGGACCTGCACCACGCTCGCCCGGCCGTGGTGTACCGCGTTGGCGACGGCGTTCGTCACGATCAGCATGATGCCGCCGGGCAGCCCGGTCATCGGGACCGGGTCGCAGGCGGTGAGTGTGATCTCGGTGCCGGGGTGGGTGCGGCGCGCGTTCTGTACGGCGCGGTCGAGGGTTTCGCACAGTTCGAACGGTTCGAATGCGGCGCGGTCGGTGAGTTCGGCGACGGCCAGGCGCTCGAGATCGGTGAGGGTGTGCTCGATCTGGCGTTCGGCCTCCAGCACGTCGGCCAGGACAACGCCGCGCTGCTCGGCGGGCAGTTCGGTACCGGCGAGCACCTGCAGATCGGTGCGCATGGCGGTGAGCGGGGTGCGCAGTTCGTGCGCGCAGACGGCGGCGAAATCGCGGGCGCTCGCCAGGGCCTGATTGGTCTGTCCGTGCGCGGTTTCCAGGCGCGCGAGCATGCGGTTGATGGCGTCGGACAGTTCCTCGGCCTCCCTGACCCCGCGCCCCGGCAACGGTGGCAGGCGGTCGAGGGTATCGATCTCGTGTGTGGCCGAGGCGAGCCTGCGCAGCGGCCGGGCCGCGAAACCGGCGAGCACCCAACCCAATCCGGCCGCGACGAGCACTCCGCCCACGCCGATGCCGAGCCCGATCAGCTGGCTGCGGGTGATGGCGGCATCGATCAGGTCGCGATCGGGGTTCAACCGCACGACCATGCCCGGCGCGCCCTGCACGAGCGCCAGCCCGACATCCGGCGGCGCGGGACGAGTGAGCGGTCGACCGTCGGGCAGCGGACCGGCCGAGCCGTCAGGTGCGACCTCGTCCGGTGCGGGTACAGGTGACGTTTCGGAGGGAGTCGCGGGCTCGGGCGGAACCGGTGGTGCGGAAGGGATTCGATGGGCGGGATGGGCGACGATCACCCGCATCGTCGACACGGTCTCGTCGAGCTGACGATCACCCGCCGCTTTCAGCAGTGCCGCGTAGGTGAGCCCGAGCGTCACCGCGACGACCGCGGCGACCACCGCCGACACCACCGCCACCCGGGTACGCAACGACCAGGAGCGCGTTCTCACGGCTGTTCCCGCATGACGAACCCGACCCCGCGCACGGTGTGCACCACTCGCCCCACCCCGTCGGCCTCCAGTTTCCGGCGCAGATACGACACGAACACATCCACCACATTCGTGTCGGTGCTGAAGTCGTAGCCCCACACGGTGGACAGGATCTGTTCGCGACCCAGCACGATGCCCTCGTTACGGGCCAGCATCGCCAGCAGTTCGAACTCGCGTTTGGTCAGGTCGACGGGGCGCCCGGCCGCGCGCACCCGGTGCCCGGCCAGATCGATCGCCACCTCACCGACGCGGATCGTCTCGCCGTTGGACGCGCCGGTGACCGGCCTGCGCCGCAGCAACGCACGCAAGCGGGCCACGAGTTCGCCGAGGTCGAAGGGCTTGGTGAGATAGTCGTCGGCACCCTTTTCCAGGGCGGCGATCCGGTCGGTCACCGCACTGCGGGCGCTGAGCACGCAGATGGGAATGTCGTTGCCCAACGCCCGCAACGCCGTGACCACGCCCACGCCGTCGAGCTCGGGCATGTTCACATCGAGCACCATGGCGTCTGGGGTGGCCGAGCGCACCAGGGTGAGGGCAGCGGCGCCGTCGCTCGCGGTGAGCACCTCGAACCCCGACAGTTCCAGCCCGCGCCGCAGCGACGCGAGCACGCGGACCTCGTCGTCGACGACCAAGATCTGCTGTCCGGTCATCTGCTCACCCTAGTGCGATCGATCGTCACAGCAGGTCAGCGCGGGAGAGCCGGACGCGCGGGGCGCGCGCCGTCGGGCAGCTCGATGACGGTCCGCTCCCCGCCCGGTGCGATCCGCACACACTCGACGCCCTCGGGCAGCTCGCCGGGCGCGCCCGGGCCGATGTGGATCGTGTGGTCGTGGCCGGGATGTGCGGGGAAACGCTCGAGGTCGATGCGCGGTTCGTGCGGGGGTTCGGGCGGCACGGGCAGGTCGCCACCGGGAGCGGTGCAGATGATCCGGACGTGTTCGCCGTGGTCGGGTGCGCCGGGCTGGGCGAGCGCGGCGCCGCTGAGAGTCGCGGTGAGCAGCGCCACGCCGCCGACGGTCGCGGTGACGACGCCGATGCGGCGGCGCAGGGGGGAAGTGGTCATGATCGGTCTCCTGGCTGTGCGGTCGCCGACTCGTCTCGGTCGGCGAAACCGACGCTAGGCAGGCGATCTTCACGCTTCGTTGAGCGATCGTTAGAGTTCTCTTGGGATCTGCGCCCCCCTGGTTCCGACGGCTCGCCGAAAGGCGTTGCTCGCCATAAGGTGGGACCGGCCGTCCTGGTGGAAATGACAGTACGAATCCGGGCAATTAGTGTTGGATGATCTTCACTTCGCCTCGTTCGTGGGTGGGGAGAGTCAGCGATGCGAGTGGTGGAGCAAGAATGACGCGGGAACTGCCTTTCGACGACGATGACGCGCGCGCCGACGGCACCGACACGGCCTATCTGGTGGCCAACGGTGTGGCTCGGGTGGCGCGGGCCGGCGCGTACGTCACCGGTGGCGCGCTGGTCGCCGCCAACGGGACGAGCCCGGAACAGGGCAGCAGCAACGCCGACAGCCGCTACGCCGGCTGGTCGTCGCAGGTGCCGACCGATCCGGAACCCGACGCGCCGAGCCCGGTCCTCACCTTCCCCGACCTGCCCGCGGAACCGGCTCCGAACCCGTTGCCCTACAGCCCCTTCGGTACGCAGCGTCCCATGGACGGCGATGTCACGCTGACCTCGCAGCCACGCGAAAGCGGTTGGCGCCCCGAGATTCCGGGTTCCGACGGCGACCAGGGCATGCGGATTCCCGGCACCGACGACGACGATTCGTCGAACGGCATCGGCATCCCGTCCTACGGGCCGAAACCGGGCTACGGCGACAGCGGTTTCGGCATCCCGGGCACCGACAAGCCGAGCGCCGGCCAGCCCGGTGCCGGCCAGCCGGGCGCCGGTTTCCCTGAACTCGACGGCATTCCCGGCATCGGGATCCCGGGATACGACGGACTCCCCGGTGGTATCCCCGGTTACGACGGCATCCCCGGCGGCGGCATCGGCATCCCCGGTTACGACGGTCTGCCCGGTGCGGGCATCCCCGGCTACGACGGTGGCGCCCCCGGCTTCGGCGGCGGGATCCCCGGCTACGACCACGGCCTGCCCGGTTTCGGTGGGCTGCCCGGCTCCGACGGGGCACACCAGGTCGCGAACCCCGGCGGCGCCTTCGACGGAATCGGTGACCTGTTCGACGGTTTCGGCGCGATGGTGACCTCCGACTGGCAGGTCGACATGCACGCCGGGCTCGACGGTGTGTGGTTCACCTCCCAGATGAAGGTCGACGTGCAGGTCGGCAATGTCGGCGACGCGCTCGACGACTACAGCCAGTGGCTCGGCGACGGAATTCGCATCCCCGGCGAGCCCGCACCGCTCGACGGTGCGGCGAATGGGGTACCCGGTGCCTCGACCGGCCCGGCGCTGCCCGGTTCGGCACTGACTGGCTCGGATGTACCCGGTGGATCGACGGGTCCGGCGCTGCCCGGCTCCGAGGCCCCTGCGGCGAACCCTGGTCTCCCAGGATCCGCGGCGGGTGCCGACCTGCCCGCAGCGACTGTTCCCGGCTCGACCGGTGGGCCCCTCGCACCCGGACAGAGCGCACCCGGTCAGCCCGCGCCCGGCGCGCCCGGTCAGACCGATTCCGTCACACCCGGCCCCGGCGGATCGGCCGTGCCCGGCGCCACCTCGCCCGGTCACACCGGACCGGGTCAGACCGCACCGACTCAAGGCACGGTCGTGCCGGGTCAGTCCGCGCCGGCCCCCGGCGGCGTAGCACCGGTAACCGGTGCGCCCGCGTCCACCGCCGTGGCGCCCGTCGCCCCCGCACCGGTGGCCCCGGCGCCGATCGCTCCGGCCCCCGCCGCCATCGCGCCCGCACCGATCGCCGCGGCGCCCGCTCCGGCACCCGTCGCCCCGGTCCCGGCTCCGGTTCCGGTCGTCGCCGCGCCGATCGCACCGAGCCCGGTCGTCAGCACGCCCCTGCAGACCACCATCCAGCCCGACGCGGCGACCACCCCCATCGCCAATGTGCTCGGCGGCCCGGCGGGCGCGTCCCCGCTCACCGCGCCCGCGGCGGCTGTGCCGGGTCTGCTCGCTCCGGCGCCGGTCACCAAACCCGTTGTGGTTCCCGAGCCTTCGACCAGCACACCGACGACCCTGCCGACGGTCACCCCGCCCTCGTCGCCGACCACCGTCGACCTCAGCACGCCCTCGACGGTGAAGCTGCCCGAGGTGCCGACCGTGACCGTCCCCACCACGCGCCCCGACGTGACGGTGCCGACGGTCACCGTGCCGACCACCGGTGTCACCGTCCCGGTGACGCCCACCTACCCCGACGACGACCTCACCACCGGCCCCGGCACGGGCGCGACCACACCGAGCACCCCCAGCGTCGATACGCCCGCCGACCCCACCGACCCCACCGGCCCGACCGCGTCGGTGCCGACGGCGACCGTACCCACGCAGCAGCCGACCGCGCCGACCAAGCAGCCGACCGTCGACGTCGACCCGCCCGCGGTGGTCACCCCGCCTGCCACGGTGGCGCCGACCGTCGCACCGGTGAAACCGCCGGTCATCGAGACCAAGCCCATCGCCGCCGAGTTCGATCAGCACGACGGCGGCTACTATGGCGCCTCGGCCGGTCTGTTCGAGCCGGGCGTCGGTGCCGCCGACTTGTCGTCGGCGTTTCCCACCGCGCACGCTGGGTACGACTTCGTCTAGTCCCAGAACGAGGACCGGGCCCATGCAACGAGAGTGAGGAACAGGTTGTCTGCCGCGACCGGACTGCAGACCGCGACGGTGAAGCACCCGGACGCGATGGCACCGGTGGTCTCGCTCGTCGACGAATTGCGGGACCTGGTCCGCTCCGGCGGGCGCGACGACCTCGATGCCCGCCTCGGCATGGTGCGGGCAAGGCTCACCGATCCCCGGGTGCGCATGGTCGTCGTCGGCGAACCGGGTGCCGGGATGAGCACCCTGGTCAACAGCATGGTCGGCACCCCGGTCAGCGCCACCGACGGCAAGCCGAGTGTGCCGGTGATCGTCGAATACGGCCGGACACCGACCGCGACGCTGGTGAAGTCGGACCCGCGCGGCCGGATGGAACGCGTGCCGGTGGACCCGCTCGACCCCGGCCCGGCGCTGATCTCGCTCGGCGTCGTGCGCGCCGAATTCGCCGAACCGAGTCCCCTGCTCGCCGACGGTCTCGTGGTGATGGACGCACCGGGCTCGACCACCCACGACAAGGCGGCCTGGTCGATGATCGCCGCCGCCGACGTGGTCCTCTACGCCACCGATTCGGCCGCCGAACTCACCCCGGCCCAGCTGGACTACCTGCGCCGCGTCGAACGGGTCTGCCCGTCGGTGGTGTGTGTGCTCACCAAGATCGATCGCAACCCGCACTGGTCGCTCACCCAGCGCCGCAACCGGGCCCTGCTCGACGAGGCGGGCCTGAACTTCGCCGTCGCCCCCGTGTCGGCGGTGCTGCACCGCCAAGCGGGCGAGACCCGTGACCAGCAGCGCGATATCGAATCCGGGGTGCCCCAGCTCATCGATCACCTGCGCGAATTCGTGGTCGCCCGCGCCGATTCGGTCGCGGTGACGGCGGCGGTGCGGGATATCGCGCTGGTCACCGATCAGCTCACCGTCACCCTGCGCGCCGAGGCCGACACCCTGCGCGACCCGCGCCGCCGCGCCGAGATCACGCAGCGCTTGGCCGCCGCCCGCACCGAAGCCGATCAGCTGCGGCAGCGCACCGCCACCTGGCAGGTCACCCTGGTCGACGGCAGCGCCGAACTCGGCGCCGATATCGAACACGACCTGCGTCATCGCCTGCGCAGCCTGGTCCGGGAGGCCGAGGCCGAGATCTCGCGGATCGACCCGGCTCGCAAGTGGGCCGATTTCGCCACCGAACTCGACGCGCGGATCTGTGAGGCGGTCGAGGAGAACTTCGTGATGGCGCACTACCGTGCCGTCGAGCTGTCCGAGCAGGTGGCCGCGAAATTCCCGCCCGACAACCGCACCCCGCCGCTGCCGGAACTGCGGCTCACCAATCCGGGCGAGGTGCTCGAACCGGTGCAGCCGCTGGAACCGTTGGAGAGCGCCAAAGCCGGTGTGGGACAGCAGTTCCTGTCCGCCCTGCGTGGCTCCTACGGCGGCATCCTGATGGTGGGTCTCGCCACCAGCCTGCTCGGTATGTCGCTGGTGAACTGGTACTCGGCGGGCGCGGGTGTGCTGCTCGGTGTGAACGCGCTGTGGGACGACCGGCGAAACCGCAAGCAGCGCAGGCAGGCCGAGGCCAAGGTGGCCGTCGCCCGGCTCGCCGACGACGTGATCTTCCAGGTGGGCAAGGAGTCCCGCAACCGGTTGCGCACGCTGCAGCGGGTGCTGCGCGACCACTACACCGAGATCGCCGCCGAGGTGTCGCGCACCGCCGAGGAGGCATTGCGCGCCGCCGAGGAGACCGGGCTGCGCTACGGCGACCACCGCGAGCTGCGCCTCACCGAGATCGACGCGGGACTGCGCACGGTGGCCGCCCTGCGGGCACGCGCCGAGAAACTCGCCTACTGACTCGCCTGGTGATGCGCCGGGCTGTGCGCGGGCTGGAACTGTCCGGCCTGGCGTGAGTCCTCGGCCCGGATCACGTGGGTCACCGCGTTGATGAGAGCCAGGTGGGTGAACGCCTGCGGGTAGTTGCCCAGGTGCCTGCCCGTGCGCGGGTCGATCTCCTCGGCGTAGAGCCGGAGCGGACTGGCCAAGCCGAGCAGCCGTTCGCACAGGTGGGTGGCGCGTTCGAGCTCACCGATCTCCACCAGCGCCGACACCAGCCAGAACGAGCAGATCGTGAAAGTGCCCTCCTCGCCGGACAATCCGTCGTCGGTGGTGTCGGTGTCGTAGCGCAGGACCAGCCCGGACACGGTGAGCCGGTCGGCGATGGCAAGCACCGTTGCCCGCACGCGCGGGTCCTCGGCGGGCAGGAACCGGGTGAGCACGATCAGCAGCAGGGAGGCGTCGAGGGTGGTGCCGCCGTAGGTCTGCGTGAACACCCCGTCGGCATCGACGCCGTGGGCAAGGACGTCCTCGCGGATCTCCTCGGCGATCTCGAACCAGCGCGTCGCATGGGTGTGTTTGCCGTGCAGCTGCGCCAGCCGGGCGCCACGGTCGAGCGCCACCCAGCACATCACTTTCGACGCGGTGAAATGCTGCGGTTCGCCGCGTACCTCCCAGATGCCGCGATCGGGTTCACGCCAGTGGTTGATCGCCGCGTTGACCGTGCGTTCGAGCATGGGCCACAACGAGTCCGGCACCTGCTGGCGCGATTTCATGTGCAGGTACACCGCGTCGAGCATGGTGCCCCAGATGTCGTGCTGGTCCTGGTCGTAGGCGGCGTTGCCGATACGGACCGGCTGGGAGTAGTCGTAACCCGACAGCTCGGGCAACGTTTCCTCGGTGAGGTGGCGTTCGCCGCCGATACCGTAGAGCACCTGCAGGGGGACGGCGTCGCCGTTGTCGCCGGTGGTCACGTCGTTGAGGAAGTTGAAGAAGTCGTCGGCCTCGTGGTCGAGACCGAGGGTGTACAAGCCCCACAGCGCGAAACTCGAGTCACGCACCCAGGTGTAGCGGTAGTCCCAATTGCGTTCGCCACCAGGTGTTTCCGGCAGCGACGTGGTCGGCGCGGCGAGCAGTGCGCCGGTGGGGGCGTAGGTGAGGCCCTTGAGGGTCAGTGCGCTGCGCTGCAGATAGTTGCGCCACGGGTGGTCGGGGAAATCGCCGAGGGTGATCCAGCGCCGCCAGCATTCGGCCGTGGTCCACATCTTGTCGGCCGCCTCGTCGAAGGTGGCGGGCGCGGGCAGTTCCGACCAGGTGAGCGCGACGAATCTGTTGTCGCCCTCGCTGAGCCTGGTTCGCGCCCGCGCCTCGCGGCCCTCCAACCCGAGCCGCAGATCGGTGGTGAGTGTCAGGCTCGGGCAGGTGTCGTCGGCGGCGCACGACGCGGTGGCCTGCTCGTACACCTTGCCGGTGTACTCCCAGCGCGCACCGTCGCGGTGGTAGTCGAACGACGGCTCGCAGCTCATCTCCAGTTCCACCGTGCCGCTCACACACTTCACCGTCCGCAGCAGGATGTGTTCGGCGTCCCAGTCCATCGGGGTGCGGCGGAAGCTGCGCGAACGCGAGGTGGTGTTGTGCCACGGGCCGAGGACCAGCGCGTCGCGCACGATCATCCAGCCGGTCTCGGTCTGCCAGGTCGTCTCCAGGATCATCCCGCCCGGCAGATAACGCCGCGCGGCGGGCACGTGCACGCCGTACGGGCCGATCCGGAAATGGCCGGCGGCACGATCGAGGACCGCGCCGAACACGCTCGGCGAGTCCGGCCGCGGCACACACATCCACTCCACCGAGCCGCTGCTGGCGATCAGGCAGTTGGTCTCACAGTCGGACAGAAAGGCGTAGTCGTCGATCGGTGGGAAGGCGCCTCGTCGACCACTCGAGAGCACCGGCGTCAGAATCGGCAGGCTGTCTTCGTGAGAAGAGGGCATACCCCATGATCTGTGCGATGTCGGCCCGCGTCCACCGCACCGAATAAACCGCCCGGTCGTGAGGGGTGTTCACGACGACCGACTAGGGTGGTCGTCGTGCAACGGATCGCAGGATGGTGGGACGGCTTCGAACTGTGGGTGGCCGGGCTGCCGTTCATTCCCCAATTCCTCGTCGTGCTGGTCGGCATGGTCCCGATCAGCTTCGCCATCGCCTACGGCCTCGACCGCGCCCTGCGTGCGATCTTCCGTGCGCTCGGCCGCGACGACTGTCCCGAGCTCGCGCCTGTCCCGGCGCCCGCTCCGGCGCGCCCGACGGTCGGCAGCGGGGCCCGCTGATGCCACGTTCGCGCGTTCAGCTCGCCCTCGTCGCCCTGCTCGTCCTGGTCGTCATCGCCTGGTTCTTCACCAGGTGACCGGCGCGCGCGAATAGCGCACACCGGTCGTCCGGATCAGTTCTTTCGCCAGTCGTCGAAACGTTTGCCCAGGTCGGCGACGGTACGGCCGACTTCCTGGCCGACGGTGTTCACCGCCGATCCCACATCGCGCCCCAGATCCCGCACGGTGCGCACCAGCATGTCCTCGGACTGGTCGAACGACTCGCGATAGTGGCGGGCCGCCTCCTTCACCTCGTCGCTGATGCGCGCGTTGCGATCCTGCTCGCGTCGGGGATAAGTGCCCGAGAGCACCCGGTCGTATTCGCCGGACTGGATCCAGCGGCGCAGTTCGGCCGCGCGCAGCACCGAGAACGGATGCGACTGCAACTCCAGGTTGAGCAGCTTGAGCACCCCGTCGCGCAGGTCACCCGAACGCAGGTAGTCGTCGGCCTGGTCGAGGAAGGCGCCGTGGTTCATCTCCTTCAGCCAGGCGCCACCCGCCGTCTTCATGTGCACACGAACCGAGGCGTCCACGTCCTGACAGCACAGCAGCCCCGCGCGGTCGCCGGACAGTTCGGACTTGCGGCTCCACTCCATCAGCGCCGCGACGATCGCGCGCAGCGCCCAGCCACCCACCGGCATCCAGCCCACCGAGGCCGACAACCGCATCAAATGCATCAGCATCGTGCGGTACACGGCGTGCCCGGACAGCGCGTGCCCGAGTTCGTGCCCGATGACGAACCGCAGCTCCTCGGTGTCCATCAGCTCGAGCAGGCCGGTGGTGAGCACGATGAACGGCTTGTCCATCCCGATGGTGAAGGCGTTCACCGACGGGTCCTGCAGCACGAACATCTCCGGGGTGACCTGCGCGTCGAGCACGCCGACACAGTCGGCGCGCAACTGGTGCAGGGTGCGGAACTGGCGATCGTCGACCCGTACCGCGGTGGCCAGGTAGAGCAACCGGTGCTGACGTTCCCGCAGCAGACTCGACAGCGCGCGCAGCACGGTGTCGAACCCGCTCAGCGACCGCAGGGTCACCAGCGCGGTGCGGTCGGCCGGGTGCTCCCAGGTGCGTGTGCTGATCTCCGGAAAACTGGTCCGTACCCGGTCAGGAGCCATGGTCATGGCTGAAATCCCCCCTCGTTGTTGAACTCTCGTCGATTCGAACCATCATGCACAAATCTGCTACAGTTCGCCTGTGTCATCGAGTGTCGCTCCGCAGATCCGCCATGAACTGGCGTTGATCGCTGTCGGCAACCTCGCTGTCGCCGATATCCTCTGTCGTTGATCGGCCACCGGACACTCCTGCGCGTTTCCTCCCAGTAGACTGGCGCGCGCTTTCCTTTCGCAGGTGTCGTCCGTCACTCCGGGGGCCTGGAGCCCGAGTCGCGCCAACTGCCCGGCACTGTTCGCCCGGTAGGTCTACCGATCGACAAGCATCAACCCGCGCCAACGAAAACCGTTGTCCGGTCGGCTTTTTCCGAAAGGTTCACCCCGATGTCTCGCATCACCCGATTCGGCTCGCGCCGTCGCGTCGCCGCTGTCGCCCTCACCGCTGTGGCTGCCCTCACTCTGTCGGCCTGCGGCGGTGGCGCCAGCGACTCCACCGGCGGCGACTCGGCCGCCGACGGCAGCGCGGGCACCATCAACCTCTACGCCTACGCCGTGCCCAAGCCGGGCTTCGACAAGGTCGTGCCCGAGTTCAACAAGACCGAGGCGGGCAAGGGCGTCGCCATCCGCCCGTCCTACGGTGCCTCGGGTGACCAGTCGCGCAAGGTCAAGGACGGCGCCGAGGCCGACATCGTGAACTTCTCGGTCGAGCCCGACATCACCCGCCTGGTCGACGCGGGTCTGGTCGAGTCGAACTGGAACGCCGACGCGAGCAAGGGCATCCCGTTCGGCTCGGTGGTGACCCTGGTGGTGCGCAAGGGCAACCCCAAGGGCATCAAGGACTGGGACGACCTGGTGAAGCCGGGCGTCGAGGTGGTCACCCCCAACCCGTTCAGCTCCGGTTCGGCCAAGTGGAACCTGCTCGCGCCCTACGCTGCCAAGAGCGACGGCGGCAAGAACCCGCAGGCGGGCCTGGACTACCTGACGCAGCTGATCTCGCCCGAACACGTGAAGGTGCAGCCCAAGTCGGGCCGCGAAGCCACCGAGACCTTCCTGCAGGGCACCGGTGACGTGCTGCTGAGCTACGAGAACGAGGCCATCTTCTCCGAGCGCAACGGCGACCCGGTGGAGCACGTCAACCCGCCGGTCACTTTCAAGATCGAGAACCCGGTCGCGGTGCTCAAGAACGCCAAGAACCAGGCCAAGGCGCTGGCCTTCCGTGACTTCCTGTTCACCCCGGCCGGTCAGAAGGCCTGGGCCGAGGCAGGCTTCCGTCCGGTCGACCCGAAGGTCGCGGCCGAGTTCGCCGACGACTTCCCGCAGCCAGCCAAGCTCTGGACCATCGACGACCTCGGCGGCTGGAAGACGGTCGACAAGGAGCTGTTCGCCCAGGGCACCGGCAAGGTCGCGGTCATCTACGACCAGGCCACCAAGTAGGCCGTGACCCAGCGCACACGCGATACTGGACAACTGTGACTGACAGCAGTGGGCACGCCGGGACCGGGGCAACCCCCGATCCCGGCGGTGCCACGAAACCCGAAAAACGCCCGGCAGGCCGCCGCTTGCCGTGGCTGCGCGTGACCGGATCGGTCGGCCCGGTCGGCATCGGTGTGGCTGTGCTGTGGCTCAGCGTCATCGTGCTGCTGCCGCTCGCGGCGCTCACGGTCAGCTCGTTCGAGGACGGCTGGGGCGGATTCTGGGACGCGGTCACCGCGCCCGCCGCACTCGACTCGCTGAAGGTGACCATCGGCGTCTCGGTGATCGTCGCCGTCATCAACGTGCTGATGGGCACCCTCATCGCCTGGGTGCTCGTACGCGACGAATTCCCCGGCAAGGGGATCGTCAACGCGCTGATCGATCTGCCGTTCGCGCTGCCGACGATCGTCGCCTCGATCGTGCTGCTCTCGCTCTACGGCCCGAACAGCCCGATCGACATCCATCTCAACGCCTCCCAGCCGGGCCTCGTGGTCGCGCTCGCCTTCGTGACGCTGCCGTTCGTGGTGCGTTCGGTGCAGCCGGTGCTCATCGAGGTCGACAAGGAGGTCGAGCAGGCCGCGCTGTCGCTCGGCGCGAGCAACTGGATCACCTTCCGGCGGATCGTGCTGCCCACCCTCGCACCCGCGATCATCTCCGGTGGTGGCCTCGCCTTCGCCAGGGCGATCGGCGAGTACGGGTCCGTGGTGCTGATCGGCGGCAACATCCCGCGCGAGACCCAGATGACCTCGCAGTACATCCAGCAGCAGATCGAGGTCGACCGGCCGATCAACGCGGCCGCGGTGTCGGTGGCGCTGCTGGTGATCTCGTTCGTCAGCCTGCTCGTGCTGCGACTGCTGGCCGAACGGTCCGCGCGCAAGGAAGAGGCGGCCCGATGAGACTCTCCGCGTTCACCCGGCTGTCGTTGCGTACCGTCGCGCTCGGCTACCTGGCCGTGCTGCTGGTGCTGCCGCTGGTCATCATCCTGTGGCGCACGTTCGAGCGGGGGATCGGGGCGTTCCTCGAGTCGATCACCACGCCCGCCGCGCAGTCGGCGTTCCAGCTGTCGATGATCATCGTCGCCATCGTCGTTCCGCTGAACGTGGTGTTCGGTGTGGTCACCGCGCTGGCGCTGGTGCGCAGCAAGTTCCCCGGGCGCAGCCTGGTGCAGGGCATCGTCGACCTGCCGTTCGCGGTGTCGCCGGTGGTCGTCGGTGTGTCGCTGATCCTGCTCTGGGGCGCCGGTGGCTGGTTCGGCGGGCTGGAGACGCTCGGTTTCAAGGTCATCTTCAGCCTGCCCGGCATGGTCATCGCCACCATCTTCGTCACGCTGCCGTTCGTGGTGCGTGAGGTGGAGCCGGTGCTGCACGAGATCGGCGACGATCAAGAACAGGCGGCCGCCACGCTCGGCGCGTCGCGCTGGCAGACGTTCTGGCGCATCACACTGCCCGCCATCCGCTGGGGCCTGACCTACGGCGTCGTGCTCACCGTCGCCCGCGCGCTCGGCGAATTCGGTGCGGTCATCATGGTCTCCACCGCGCTGCCCGGCGAATCCCAGACGCTGACCCTGCTGGTGCACGGCCGCTACATCAACGACCACAACACCTTCGGCGCCTACAGCGCGGCCACCCTCCTGATGGGCATGGCGCTGGTCGTACTCCTCCTGATGACTCTTCTCGAACGCAAGCGGGGCACCGAATGATCACCGTGACCAACGCGCGCAAGAACTACGGTTCCTTCGCCGCTCTCGACGACGTCAGCATCGACATCCCCTCCGGCGAGCTGACCGCCCTGCTCGGCCCGTCCGGTTCGGGCAAGTCCACCCTGCTGCGTTCGATCGCCGGCCTGGAGAATCTGGATTCGGGCGTCGTGGTGATCGCGGGCAACGACGTCACCCACGTGCCGCCGCAGAAGCGCGACATCGGCTTCGTGTTCCAGCACTACGCCGCGTTCAAGCACATGACCGTGCGCGACAACGTCGCCTTCGGGCTGACCATCCGCAAGCGGCCCAAGAAGGAGATCGACAAGCGCGTCGACGAGCTGCTCGGCATCGTCGGCCTCGACGGTTTCCAGCACCGGTATCCGGCGCAGCTCTCGGGTGGTCAGCGTCAGCGCATGGCACTGGCCCGCGCACTGGCCGTCGACCCGCAGGTGCTGTTGCTCGACGAGCCGTTCGGCGCGCTCGATGCCAAGGTGCGCACCGATCTGCGTCAGTGGCTGCGCAGGCTGCACGACGAGGTCCACGTGACCACCGTGCTGGTCACCCACGACCAGGAGGAAGCCCTCGACGTCGCCGACCGGATCGCGGTGATGAACAAGGGCCGCATCGAGCAGGTCGGTTCGCCCGAGGAGGTCTACGACCGGCCCGCCAACGAGTTCGTGATGTCGTTCCTCGGCGCGGTCGCCCGGCTCAACGGTCACCTGGTCCGTCCGCACGACATCCGCATCGGGCGCGATCCGAGCATGGCGCTGGCCGAGCACGAGGGCACCGCCGAGTCGGCCGGGGTCACCCGGGCCACCGTGGAACGCATCGTCCGGCTGGGTTTCGAGGTTCGCCTCGAGCTGCGCAACGCTGCGACCGGCGATCAGTTCGCCGCGCAGGTGACGCGCGGTGACGCGGCCGCCCTCCGGCTCAACGAGGGCGAGACCGTCTATGCCCGCGCCACCCGGATTCCGGACCTGCCGCACTCCTGAATCACCAAGGCGAAGGCCCCGCGACAGTTGTCGCGGGGCCTTTGGTCTTGCGTGGATCGCCGCAGGTAGTCGGTACCGCCGGTCCCGCGACACGCCCCTCCGCGAAGAATTTTCCCGATCTCACCGTGCGGGCTCACGGACTGTGCATGACACGGTGTCACAGGTAGGGGCGTTTTTACTGGTGAGTAGCTTGTCCAGCCGCCGCGTCGACGCGTGCGCCGGCCGGATTCCAGGGGTTCGCGGAGTTGACGTGACCACTCGTAGGTGTAACTATTGGAAACAGTAAACGTCCCTTGAGGAGAGGCAGTGACGACGATGTCTGCGCCCACCAACCCTGACGTCGATCCTGTAGTCGCGGAGGCTCAGGCGTACGCCGAGAAGTTGCTGATGCTGTCCGAGGCTTCGGTGAATCGCCACTTCGACCCGTTCGAGGACATCGACTGGGACAACCCCGAATTCGATCCGGACTACAAGCCGGAGCGCTGGGTGCTTGTCACCTCCGCCGACCCGATCGGTCGCCACCCCTGGTACCAGGCCCTGCCGCTGGACGAGAAGATCGCCATCGGCAAGGTTCGCCAGGCCAATGTCGCCAAGGTCGGCCTGCAGTTCGAGGCCATCCTGATCATCGGCATGATGCAGCACATCTTCAATCTGAAGAACAACGATCCGGAATTCCGGTACTGCTCGCACGAGATGATCGAAGAGCACAACCACACCCTGATGTTCCAGGAGATGGTGAACCGCGTCGCCGACGTGCCGGGCATGAACCCGCTCGTGCGTCAGCTGCGCCACCTGGCCGCCCCGGCCGGTGCGCTGTTCCCCAACTTCTTCTTCATGGCCGTGCTCGCCGGCGAAGAGCCGATCGACCACATCCAGAAGGACATCCTGCGCTCGGGTGACGACATCCACCCGATCATGCGCGGCGTGATGGCGATCCACGTGGCCGAGGAAGCTCGCCACATCTCCTTCGCCCACGAGTTCCTGAAGAAGAACGTGCCCGCGCAGCCCGCGGTCAACAAGTTCGTGCTGTCGATCGCCATGCCGATCGTCATGTTCGTGCTGGGCCGTGCCATCGCGACCCCGCCGAAGACCTTCTTCAAGCAGTTCGAGATGCCCAAGGCGGTCCGCAAGGAACTGTTCTACGGCTCCAAGGAGGCCAAGCAGGTCTTCGCGGACTACTTCATCGACGTGCGCGCCCTGGCCGAGGAGATCGGTCTGATGAACCCGGTCGCCAAGAAGGTCTGGAAGCTGCTCGGCATCGATGGTCCGTCGAGCCGCTACCGTTCCGAGCCCAAGCGCTCCGCGAAGCACGCCGCCTGAGACGATAAATAGATGCCCTACGTTGTAACCCAGTCGTGCTGTAGCGACGCCTCGTGCGTCTACGCATGCCCGGTGAACTGCATTCATCCGACTCCGGATGAGCCGGACTTCCGTACGGCGGAGATGCTCTACGTCGACCCGGCCGCGTGTGTGGACTGCGGCGCCTGTGCCACCGCGTGCCCGGTCGACGCGATCACCTCCTCGAAGAAACTCACCGAAGAGCAGAAGCCCTTCATCGAGATCAACGCCGACTTCTACCGGGTACAGCGCTCGCGTCCCACGCTGGCCGCCCCGGTGATGCCGCCCGCCATCGACACCGAGCGCTCGCCGCTGCGGGTGGCCATCGTCGGGTCGGGACCGTCGGCGATGTACGCCGCCGACGAGCTGCTCACCCAGCCCCGGGTGGCGGTGACCATGTTCGACCGGTTGCCGCAGGCCTACGGCCTGGCCCGCCTCGGCGTCGCGCCCGACCACAAGCGCACCCGCAAGGTGGCCGACCTGTTCGACGTGATGTCGAAGCAGGACGACTTCGGCACCTACCTCGATGTCGAGATCGGCACGCACATCAGCCACGCCGAACTGCTCGAGCACTTCCACGCGGTGATCTACGCGGTCGGCGCGTCGGCGGATCGCAAGCTGAACATCCCCGGTGAGGGGCTGCCCGGCAACGTGTCGGCCACCGACTTCGTCGCCTGGTACAACGGTCACCCCGACCATGCCGAGGATCAGTTCGATCTGAACCAGAAGCGCGTCGTGATCGTGGGCAACGGCAACGTCGCCCTCGACGTGGCCCGCATCCTGACCGTCGACCCGGCCACCCTCGCCGATACCGACATCGCGCCCTACGCCTTGAAGGCGTTGCGCGAGAGCAAGATCGAAGAGGTGGTCGTGCTCGGCCGCCGTGGTCCGGCCGAGTCGGCGTTCACGGTGCCCGAGTTCGTGGGCCTGCTGGCCGCCGATATCGACATCGCGATCGAGGGCGAGCTGCCCCCGGTGACCCCGGATCTGCCCTACAAGGTGGAGCAGAAACTGCGTCTGCTGCACAGCGTGGCGCAGCGCCCGTTCGGTGACCGCAAGCGCATCGTGTTCCGGTATCTGTCCTCGCCCGTGGAGATCCTCGGTGCCGAGACGGTGACCGGCGTGCGGGTCGAGCGCAACGAGCTGGTCACCGATGCCGAAGGTCGCACCAGCGCGGTGCCGACCGGCGACACCGAACTCCTGGAAGCGGGCGTCGTGCTCACCTCGGTGGGTTATCGAGGCGTGCCGACCAAGGACCTGCCGTTCGACGACGCGCGCGGCGTGATCCCGAACGAGGCGGGCCGGGTGCTCGACGCTCCCGGCGGCGATGTCGTGTCGGGAACGTATGTGACCGGCTGGATCAAGCGTGGTCCCACCGGGTTCATCGGCACCAACAAGTCCTGTGCACAGGAAACCGTGCAGCAGCTCGCCGACGACTTCAACCGGGGCGCGCTGCGTGACCCGGCACGTGATGCGGGCGAGTTCGACAAGCTGGTGCGTTCGCGTCGTCCGCAGGCGGTGGCCGGTGGGGCCGCGGCACCGCGCGCGGCGAGTGGCGGCATCAAGCGCCTGCTCGCTCGCGGCTGAGCGAACAGCCGAAGGCCCGCTACACCGACTGCGCGGTGTAGCGGGCCTTCGTCGTTCTCACCGAGCGGTGCTCACTGTGCGGTGAAGCCACCGTCGACGGTCACCGCGGCGCCCGTGACGAACGATGCCTCGGCACTGAGCAGGAACGCGCACAGCGCCGCGATCTCGGCGGGCTGCGCGATACGCCCGATCGGGTGCAGCGCCGCGATCGCCGCCTCCCCTTCGGGAGTGGCGCCCATCGACGCGCGGAACGCCGGGGTGTCGACGGCGCCGGAGACCAGCGCGTTCACCCGTACACCGGCAGCCGCGGTTTCCAGCGCCACCGACTTGGTCAGCCCGACCACGCCGTGCTTGGCCGCCACATAGGGCGCCACCGAGGCCATTCCGACCACGCCGAGGTTGGAGGCGTTGTTCAGGATGGCGCCTCCGCCGGAGGCGATGATCGCGGGAACCTGGTGCCGCAGCCCATAGAACACGCCGGTGAGGTTCAGCTCCAGGTCGGCGCGCCAGGCGTCGTCGCCGATCTCGGCGACCGGCCCGAAGGCGTTCACCGCGCCCGCGTTGTTGAAGGCGGCGTCGAGCCTGCCGTACTCGGTGAGCGCGGCCTGGGTGAGCCGCTCGACATCGGCGTCGACGGTGACGTCGGTCGGCACGAACAGTGCGCGCCCGCCCTCGGCCCGGATCTGCTCGGCGACCTGCTCGCCCTGGTCCTTGCCACGGGCGCCGAGTACGACGGCCGCACCCTCGGCCGCGACCCGCAGCGCCACCGCCTTGCCGACGCCGGAGCTGGCGCCGGTGACGAGGACGACCTGGTCGGCGAAACGAGTGGACATGCGTAGTACCTTCTCTCCCTTGATGTTTCGGAGTCCGTGTGGATCGGCCTCCCGGACTTCGAGTCAACCGTCGGACAGCGGTGCGTGCTGGCGGGTTTCGGCCGTTGCGTTGACATGTCACGCTTTCCGGGGGTTATACAAATCCAGCCTTTGGTTTTTCCGGCACGTGTATGCGAACTCGCAGTAAATGAATTGATTACCGGTCGGTAATTACTGTCGTAGCCGTGATAACAAACCGAAAGAATGTATTTTCGATCGACTCCGGGCGATTACTCTCGGGTAGCTGCTTCTCGGAGTCTGTAAGCGCTCGCGCGGACGTTCAGGGGACTGGACGGTCGACCTCATGGTGTCCTACCTGCGAATATGCGCCCTCTTGCATCCAAGGTGGAGTGTCGGGTATCAATCTCACAGCAATTCGGCCATGTTGCCGTTAATCTAGGCGAGCTGTTTGGAAGACGACCGCGGCCACATGAGTGCGCTCGCGTGCTGGACGTGGTCACGGTGCGTTGACGGGATAGCAAAACAATGACCAGAGGTCTGGGTTTGAGCATCGGCACGGTCAATGCGATTTCGGCGGTTGTCGCCGAGGATCCGGCCAAGCCGACGGTACGCACACGCCGTACCGCCCTCACATTCGACGAAGCGGGCCGCCCCCGCATCGGCGCGATCAACGAATTCGCCTCGGCGATCACGGATTTCGCGGACCTGAGCCGCGAACCGGAGCCGATGGTGATCGCGGGGCGTTTCTACTCCGCCACCAACCTGATCGCCGCCGTCGCCACGGGGCTCATCGAACTGGCCGAGCCGGCCGCCGGGGTGGTGCTCACCTACCCGGCCACCTACACCGAGAAGCAGGTCGCCCTGCTCGGTCAGGCATTACACCTGGCGGGTGCCGGTCAGGTGCTGCTCGCGCCCGAACCGGTGGCCGCCGCCGAATGGCTCGAGGTCGAACACGGCCCGCTCGGACCGGGTTTCGTACTCGTCTACGACCTGGGCGCCAACAGCCTCGACCTGACCGTGCTGCGCGTCGGTCCCGACTGGCCGCACCACCCGATGGTCGGCACACCCGCGCGGTCGACCGACTTCGGCGGAAAGCCACTGGGCGAGATGGTCGCCCGGTATGCCGTCGAGTCACGCAACGGCCGCGCCACGGCGACACTCACCTCGATGGTGAACACCGACAGCCTGCGTGCCGAACACATTCGCGACACCTTCCCGCTGGTCAGCAAGACTGTCGCCGCCGCGGGTCTGCGACTGGCCGACATCTCCCGCATCCTGCTCGTGGGCGGGGCCACACGGCCGCCGGAGGTGGCGCGCACCCTCGCCGAGCTCGGCGTCCCACTGGTGACCGTCGCCGATCCCGCTCAGGTCGTCGCGGCTGGTGCGGCCGCCCTGGCCGCCCGCACCTTCGCACCGGCTCAGCAGAGCGGCAACTCGGCGCCGCACGTGGCCGTCTTCTCCAGCGCCGCCGTGGTTTCCGCGCTCGCGATGTCGGCGATGACGGTGTTCGGCAGCCCGTTCGATCCGGGGCTGACACCCGTCCTCGAACGGTTCCCCGCCCTCGGCGCTCCCGCCGACGCCCTGCTCTACGACATGAGCGCCGACCTGCTCGCCGCCCAGACCACGGGACTTGTCAACACGATCGACCCGGTCACCGGCAAGGTGCGCGTCGTCAGCGCGGCCGCGCGCACCGCGTACGAGATGATCGTCGGTGCGGCGTCGGGTGCACCCGAGCGTGGGGCATCGCAGGCGGATTCCGATGGTGGCGAACGGTTCCGGCCCGGCGGTGGCGACTGCCGTTCCCCGGTCCCGGCCCGCACGTCCTACGGGGACCCCGCCCACTTCGTCAACCCGCTGCCGTTCGACAAGCCTTCCGCCGAGCTGCCGAAGGACCCCGGCCCCATCACCAACCCTGGTCCGGGCCCCATCACCGACCCCGATCCGATCGCCGGTGTCCCCTCGGCGGGATCGCCGAATTCCGGAATTCCCTCCGCCGGATTCCCGAGCGTTCCCGGTGACACCTCCCTCCCGGCGCCCGGCGTCGGTGTTCCCGACATCTCACCGCCCGCCACGGGTGGCATCGATATCGGCGTGTCCGACGGAATCGGCAGCGGTGCGGGGACTTCCGACAACCCGTACAACCCCGGTGGTACCGGCGGCATCCCATCCGGCGGCACGTCCGGCGGTTATCCGGGTGGCACCGGCGGCACAGATTCGGGTGCGTCGACCGGCGGCACGTCGGGCGGGGTCTCCGGCGGGACATCCGGTGGCGCGTCGGGTGGAACTGCCGGCGGAACATCGGGTGGGACTTCCGGCGGTTCGGACGTCGGCGGCTCCACGGGCGGCGTCTCGGGTGGTGACTCCGGCGGCGCCGGCACCGGGGGTACGTCCGGCGACAGCTCCGGCGGGTCCACCTCGGGCGGAACTTCCGGTGGCTCCACATCCGATGGCTCGACCTCGGGTGGCACGTCGGGTGGTTCGACTTCGGGTGGTACCTCGGGTGGGTCGACCTCGGGTGGTACCTCAGGCGGCTCGACTTCAGGTGGCACCTCCGGCGGCAGCGACTCCGGTGGCTCGTCCGGCGGCGACGGCGGTGGAGACGGCGGCGGTTCGCGCCGCTGAGGTCGAAGCCAGTACGTCGGGCGGCGGCAGACGCTCAGCGGCGGTGGTCCTTTCGTTGGGTGGCGGCAGATGCCGAGCGGCGGAGCGCATTTTGTCGGGGTGGCAGATGCCGAGCGGTGGCGGAGCTTTTCGTCGGGGGGTGGCAGATGCCGAGCGGCGGAGCGCATTTTGTCGGGTGGCGGCAGACGCGGAGCGGTGGCGCGGTTTTTCGTCGGGCGGCGGCAGATGCTGAGCGGCGGTGGTCTTTTCGTCGGGCGGCGGTAGTTGCCGAGCGGCGGAGCGCATTTTGTCGGGCGGCGGCAGACGCGGAGCGGTGGCGCGGTTTTTCGTCGGGCGGCGGCAGATGCTGAGCGGCGGTGGTCTTTTCGTTGGGCGGCGGTAGTTGCCGAGCGGCGGAGCGCATTTTGTCGGGCGGCGGCGGACGCCGAGGGGTGACAGGCATTTCGTCGAGCGGTGGCAGACCTCGAGCGGCGGCAGGCATTACGTCGGGCGGCGGCAGGCATCGACCGGCGGCGGAGTGTCCTCGGTCTGGGTGACCACCGATTGAAAGTCCTTGGGCTGCAAAGTGGTGCGCTCGGAGACCATTCGCACCCTCCACGCACACCGACACCTGCGGCCCTATCGGAAATCTGCTGGACCGAGCATCCAGGTGATCCGACACTGCACGGATCCGCGTCCGGGTTCCGCTAGGTGCTGCCGGATCTACCGTTGGTCGCGCACCCCGGACCGCTGAGAGGCCATGGGGTAGAGAAGATTCGGCTGCGCGGGCTGGAGCAAGGGGGCGTCAAGGGCTGTGAATTCCAGGGCGGATCGGGGTGGCGGCGGGCAGAATGGGTGGATGGCTGCACTCGGGGGAGCGCCGAAGCTGATCGCGCTCGATATCGACGGGACTTTGCTGGAGTCCGGGTGCCCCATCAGCGGGCGGGTGGTCGCGGCAGTGCGGGCGGCAGTGGCCGCGGGATCGCATGTGGTGGTTACGACCGGGCGGACCGTGCTCACCACCCGGCCGGTGTTGCGCGAACTCGGGCTCATCGAAGGGCACGCGCTGTGTTCGAACGGTGCGGTGCAGATCGACGTGGCACGTGGTGAACCCGTCGCGGTGGAACTGTTCGACCCGGCACCCGCTGTCGGCGCGTTGCGAGCGCTGTTCCCCGAGATGATCTTCGCCGCCGAGCGGGTCGGCGTCGGCATCTGGGCAACGGGTCACAGCCCTGGGGAGTACTCGATCGGCGATTTCCAGCTCGTCGACCACCACGTGCTCAGCAGCGAACCCACACCCCGTCTCAACGGGTGGTGGCCCGGTGGCGACGTCGCGGAGATGGTGCGTCAGCTCGACAGTCTCGTGGTGCCCGAAACATCGTGGGTCCACGGTGAATTCGGGCCGTGGCTCACCGTCTCACGTCGTGGCGTGTCGAAAGGCTGGGCGCTGGAACGCCTCCGGTGCGCCCTCGGCGTCGACGCATCGGCGACTCTCGCCATCGGCGACGGCTTCAACGATCGCGAAATGCTGCGCTGGGCGGCACATTCGGTCGCCATGACGGGCTCACCCGACGACGTGCTCGCCATGGCCGACGAGGTCACCGGTCACGTCACCGAGGACGGTGTCGCCACCGTCCTCGAGCGCTGGTTCTGAGCTCAGGAGTTCAGCGCCGCCTCCCGTGCGGCCGTCATCGCCACGAAGTGCGGGTTGTACATGATGCCGAGGACATTGCCGAAGGGATCGAGGACCGACGCCGTCGTGAAACCCGCTCCGTCGCCGTGTTCGGTGACGGGTTCGTACTCGGTGGCGCCGAGTTCGAGGAGCCGAGCGCGGGTGGCGGCGAGATCGTCGACGTGCCAGTACACGATTCCGCCGCCACCGGGCGCATTACGGGCACCGGCCGGGGCGTAGGCCCGGTTGATGATGCCGAGCTCGTCCTGCCCCGGGCCGAGCCGGAACTCGTAGTAACCGCCCGGCACCTCGTAATACGGTGCCAGGCCGAGGAACTCGGTGTACCAGTCCTTGGCGGCGGTGAGGTCGTCGGCGTAGTAGGTGGTGGTGGCCATTCCGCGCAACATGTCTGCTCCTGGGTTGGTGTGCTGGTGTTTCCCTGAACTCTGCCAGCCAAAGTGCTCACCGAATGAGCACTTTCTTCGGCAGAATCGTGAGTATGCGAGCGGACCGATTGGTAGCGACCCTGTTGTTCATGCAGGCGCGAGGCCGGGTGACGGCGGCCGAGGTCGCCACCGAACTCGAGGTGTCGGTGGCGACGGCTCGCCGCGACCTGGAGGCTCTCTCGGCGGCGGGCATTCCGGTGTATCCGCAAGCCGGACGCGGGGGCGGGTGGTCGCTGATCGGTGGCGCGCGCACCGACCTGTCCGGACTCACGGCGGGGGAGACCAGGGCGCTGTTCCTGCTCGCGGGACCGGCGGCCGCCGCGGCTCCCGAGGTGAAGTCGGCCTTGCGCAAACTGGTCCGGGCCTTGCCGCAGACCTTCCGTGCCGACGCCGCGGCGGCCGCCGACGCGGTGGTCGTCGACCCGGCGCGCTGGGGAAGGCCCGACCCGCAACCACCCGCCGTGCTCGACACGTTGCAGCGTGCCGTGGTCGATCGACGACGTGTCCGCATCGAATACACGCGGGCGGGGCAGCGCACGATGCGCACCGTCGACCCGTGGGGCCTGGTCGAGAAGGAGACGATCTGGTACCTCCTCGCGGGCACCGAGCGAGGGCAGCGCACCTTCCGTCTCGACCGCATCGGCGCGGTGACCGTTCTCGACGAACCCGCCGAGCGACCAGCCGACTTCGACCTGCACGCAGAGTGGTCCCGGGTGGTCAACCGAATGGAGCAACGCCGCTCGGCCGTCGCCGCCCGCGTTGCGGTGTCGGAGCGCCTGGCTCCCATCCTCGCCGATCAGCAGGGCCGCAACTGCGCCCTGGTCGGCAGCACCGACGACGGCCGGGTGCTGGCCGAGATCACCGCCGACACCCCCAAGATGGTCGCCCGCCAGCTCGCGGGCTGGGCGGGCGATGTGGAGGTGCTCGGCCCCGCCGAGGTGAAAGCCGAATTGGCGGCTATCGGTGCGGAACTGGTGCGCGCCAACAGTTCACAACCTGGTGAACCCGGTCAATAGCGGTCGCACGGTCACCGCTCCGACCGGGCCCGACCGCAATCCCTCGAGCACCGCGTCCGACATCTCCCCGAAGGTCTCGAACGACTCGATGGTGCAGTGCGCCATCACGTCCTGGATGTACGGGTCCGACATCTGCCAGTGCGCGAGAACCGCTTCGGAGTCCGGATAGAGCTGGAAGCTGTGCGCCAGCCCTGCCTCGGCATCGAGAAAGACCTGCACCATCAGCTGCGGTCCGTGCTCTCGGACGAAGGACACCGCCCGCCGAACCGCCTCGCTGAATTCCTCGGTGTGCCCTTCGGTGATCCGCATGGTGTTGTGAAACAGGATGCTCATGAGGTCATCGTGAAACCTCGAGCGCGGTTGATGTCAAGGCCGTCGTCCCATGCGGGACCGGTGCACGAGGTGAGACGACGGTTCGCCCGGCGCGGAATGTCGCGCGCCGGGCGTTGAAGTATCTCAGTGGTGCTGTGCGGTGGCGGTGGTGAGGGTGAAAGCTGCGGTCCGCACCGTGTCGTCGTGCTTGAAGTCGAGGAACAGGCGGTAGGTGCCCGGTCCGGGAACGGCTGTGTGGAAGGAGATTTCGGGTCCGGAAGGTGTGATGCCGTCGCCGGGTTCGCCGTTGGGGTGCACGTGGACGTAGGCGAGGTCGCCCGCCCGCAGGATCACCAGGTGACCGAAAGCCGCCAGGTAGGGCTGCAGATCGGTGACCGGCGCACCATCCTTGCGTACCGTGAGGGTGAGCAGATCGCCCTCGGCGCGCAATTCACCGTCGACGGTCACGGTGTACCCGTCGACCTCCGTGCTGCGATTAGCCGCCGGAACCTGTTGCGGCGCATAGTGACCGGCGAGGGCGAGGTCCGCTCCGAGGGTGATGGTGCGGCCGAGAGCGCGCGGCGCGATATCGGTGAACACCCGGTAGGCGCCCGCCTCCGGCAGTTCCAGCTGGATCGTCCAGGTGCCGTCGGCCTCCCGGCGCGGATGCACATGCCAGAACCCGGTGAGCTCGCGCCGCGCCACGATCAGGTGCAGTTCGCGATCGTGGATGGGATCGAACTCGGTCACCGCGGTCCCGTCGGGGCCGAGAATCCGGAACCGGAAGTCGATCACGCCCGGTTGGGCCACGGTGGTCTCCAGGTCGAGGGTGTAGCCGTCCTGGGTGATCTGCAACCCGCCGGGGAGTCCGGCAGCGTGCGCGCCGTGGTCACCGTGACCGGCATGATTCCCCTGCTGTACTGCGACTGCGTCGCCGGTGCCATGACCCACATGGCCGGAATGCGCTCCGTGATCCTCGTGCGCGGCCTGGCTGTCGCGGCCGCCGTGTGCTGCATGGTCGACGTGATCCGCATGGGCTGCCTGCGCCGCATGTGCGCTGTGCCCGTGTCCCGCGTGCGATTCCTGCTGCGCCTGAGTGCCGTGTTCGGCATGGCCGTGGGCGGTGTGGGCGGCGTGTTCGCCGTGCGCGCCAAGGTGTGAGGTGCGTTGTGCCGCAGCACTTTCGGGAGTGGTGTCGAGAGCGTTCGTGTTGTGTGCGGTGTGGGAGTTGATGGTCATTGTCTTGCCTCTCTGATCCCTGGTGCGTTGACACGAATCTATACCCCCTAGGGGTATGCGGTAAAGGGATCAGAGTGTGATCTGGCGCACTAGCGCAGCTGACTTCGGGAGCATTTCGGGAGATGCAGGCGAGACGTCGAGGGCGCGAGCTATGCGCAGGAAAGGCGCCCGGAGGCGTCTGCGGATTCTGTGCGCCGAAGATCGGCGCGGGAAGCGGGCGCGACCAGATCCTCGGCGGTGCGCCGGCGGGATTCGTCAGGCGGAGAGTTCGAGGTCTGTCGCGATCGCCGCGTCGTAGCGGGACCAGATCACCTCGGTGAGCGCGGGGTGCGGGCCGATGACATCGGCGTGCACGAGAAGCGGCGCGTGGTGGAGCAGGCGATCGGTGAGCAGCCCCGGCGCGAGGAACCACGGAGCGACGACGACCTGTTCGACACCGCGCGCGCGCAACCGCTCGACCGCCACCTTGATGCTGGGTTCGACTGTCGCGAAGCACATTTCGGTGCGAAGTCCGGTCGTCGATGCGAGCCGTCGAGCCACGGCGGCGGTCCGGCGATTCGCCGACTCGTCCCGAGATCCGACAGCGGCAACCGCCACCCCGACGGCGGCAGGACCGCTTTCGGACGCTGAGGCCGCGGGCATAAACTGCCGGGAAAGCGAAACAGGCTCGGGCACTGGGAAACCCGCCGCAACGGCGACCCGGTCCGCCAACGCCGCGATCAACCGCGAATCCGCGCCGAGCACCTCGGTCTGGGTCAGCCGCACCAGCGGATGCCTGCTCGCGGATGCCGCCAAGAGGGCGGGCAGATCGACTCGCGCGTGAAAAGCATTGCCCAGCAACAACGGAACAACGATCACATCGCGATGCCCGAGGGCGGCGAGCTCGTCGACCACCTGGTCGAGCGAGGGCGCGCTGAGGTCGAGAAAAGCCAACCGGACCGTCAGATCCGGCCGGGAAGCGGCGACGGAGGCGACCACCGCCGCCATCGTCGTCGCCGAACGCGGATCACGGCTGCCGTGGGCCACCGCGATCAACGCGGGCCCGCCTCCGCCGCGCGGCACCGGAACGGTACCGCGCGGCGGGACGAGCGAGCGTGTCATCAGACCGTGGTACCGACCTCGACCGAGGTCAGCACATCGCCGACCAGGCCGGCCGCGAGGGTGTTGCCACCGGCGGGATCGATCAGCAGGAACGAACCGGTGTGCCGGTTGGTGCGGTAGTCGTCGGCCGGGATCGGCTCGGCCAGCCGCAGCGACACCCGTCCGATGTCGTTGAGCTCCAACGTCTCCGGGCTCGGCTGCGCGGTGAGCGTCTGCTCGTCGAACCGCTCCACCAGCGCGCCGACGATCGCCTGCGTGGTCTTGGCGCCGTGCTTGAGCAGCAGCCGCGCGCCGGGACGCAGCGGCTTGTCGCCCAGCCAGCAGACGGTGGCGTCGAAGGTGTCGATCGGTTCCGGCGCGTCGCCCACCGAGGCGATGATGTCGCCGCGCGAGATGTCGACGTCGTCGGCGAGGATCAGGGTCACGCTGCGTCCCACCTGGGCGACGGCCAGCTCACCGTCGGGGGTATCGATGCGCTCGACGGTGGTGCGAATACCCGAGGGCAACACCACGATCTCGTCGCCGGGCGACACCGAACCGGCGGCGATCTGACCGGCGTACCCACGGTAATCGGGGTACTCGGCGGTGCGCGGACGGATCACGTACTGCACCGGGAACCGCAGCCCCAGCGCGTGCGTCCCCGTCGAATCCGCATCCACCGGAACCGATTCCAGGTGCTCGATCAGCGAAGGACCGTCGTAGTACGGGGTGTTCTCGGAGCGGCTGGCGATATTGTCGCCGTGCAGCGCCGACACCGGGATCTCGAGGACGTCCTCGTCGGCCCAGCCCAGCTTCGAGGTCAGCGAGTTGAACTCCGCGGAGATCTCGGCGAACACCTCGGCCGGATTGTCGACCAGGTCGATCTTGTTCACCGCGAGCACCAGCTTCGGCACGCCGAGCAGCGCCAGCACCGCGGCGTGGCGACGGGTCTGCTCGATGACGCCCTTGCGCGCGTCGGTCAGCAGGATCACCAGCTGCGCGGTGGACGCGCCCGACACGGTGTTGCGGGTGTACTGCACGTGGCCGGGAGTATCGGCGAGCACGAACGAGCGCTTGGGCGTGGCGAAGTAGCGGTAGGCCACGTCGATGGTGATGCCCTGCTCACGCTCGGCGCGCAGACCGTCGACCAGCAGCGACAGGTCGGGGGTCGACAGACCCTTGTCCACCGAGGCGCGAGTCACGGCATCGATCTGATCGGCCAGCACGGACTTCGTGTCATAGAGCAGCCGTCCGACCAGAGTGGACTTACCGTCGTCGACAGAACCGGCGGTGGCCAGCCTCAATAGGTCGGACATATCAGAAATAACCCTCTCGCTTGCGGTCTTCCATGGCGGCTTCGGAGACGCGGTCGTCGCCGCGGGTGGCACCACGCTCGGTCAGCCGGGACGCGGCGACCTCGGCCAGGATGGCCTCGTTGTCGGCGGCGTCGGAGATGATGGCGCCGGTGGTCGAACCGTCACCGACGGTGCGGTAGCGCACGGAGCGGGTCTCGAGGACCTCGTTCTCGTTCGGGCCGCCCCACACGCCGGGGGTCATCCACATGCCGTCGCGCTGGTACACCGGGCGCTCGTGGGCGTAGTAGATCGAGGCCAGGTCGATGTCCTCACGGGCGATGTAGCGCCAGATGTCGAGCTCGGTCCAGTTGCTCAGCGGGAACACGCGCACGTGCTCACCCGGCGCGTGCTTGCCGTTGTAGAGGTTCCACAGCTCGGGACGCTGACGCTTCGGGTCCCACTGGCCGAAGGCGTTGCGCAGCGAGAAGATCCGCTCCTTGGCACGCGAACGCTCCTCGTCGCGACGGCCACCGCCGAACACCGCGTCGAAGCGGTGTTCGGTGATGGCGTCGAGCAGCGGAACGGTCTGCAGCGGGTTGCGGATGCCGTCGGGGCGCTCGGTGAGGCGACCGTCGGCCAGGTACTCCTCGACCGAGGCCACGTGCAGGCGCAGCCCGTACTTGTCCACCACCTTGTCGCGGAACTCGAGCACCTCGTCGAGGTTGTGCCCGGTGTCGACGTGCAGCAGCGCGAACGGCAGCGGCGCGGGCCAGAAGGCCTTGAGCGCCAGGTGCAGCAGCACCGTGGAGTCCTTGCCGCCGGAGAACAGGATCACCGGCCGCTCGAACTCGCCCGCGACCTCACGGAAAATGTGGATCGCCTCGGATTCCAGCGCCGCGAGGGTGTCGAACTCGGTCAGGCCGAGGTCGCGTTCGGTGGTGTTGGTGCTCACAGGCTCACTCCCGGTGGTGGTGATGGTCATGATTGGTGCAATCCGCATTCGGTCTTGGCCAGGCCTGCCCAGCGGCCGCTGCGCGGATCGGACCCCGGCTCGGGCTTGCGCGTGCACGGTGCGCAGCCGATGGACGGGTAACCCTCCTCCACCAGGGGATTGACGAGGATGCCGTTGGCCTCGATGTAGGCCTGCATCTCGTCGTCGGACCACGGTGCGATCGGGTTGATCTTCACCAGGCCGAAGGCTTCGTCGAAGGAGATCAGCGGTGCGTTGGCGCGGGTGGGTGCCTCCACGCGGCGGATGCCGGTGACCCACGCGTTGTAGCCCGCGAGGGACTTCTTCAGCGGCACGACCTTGCGCAACCGGCAGCATTCCGCGGCGTCGCGGGCGAACAGGTCCTTGCCGAGCAGCTCGTCCTGTTCGGCGACGCTGTGCTCGGGGCGCACGTTGATCACGTTCACCCCGTACACGGCCTCGACCGCGTCACGGGTGCCGATGGTCTCGGCGAAGTGGTAACCGGTGTCGAGGAACAGCACGTCGACGCCGGGGCGGGTCTGCGCGGCCAGGTGCACCAGCACGCCGTCCTGCATGTTGGAGGCGACGATGTAGTTGTTGCCGAAAGTGCGGTCGGTCCAGGCGATCAGGTCGGCGGCCGAGGCGTCGGGGCCCAGTTCGGCCGCGCCCTGTTCGGCGAGCGCGCGCAGTTCGTCTTCGGACAGCTTGGCGGCGAGATTCGTTGTCACAGTTGAGATCTCCTCATCCACTAACGGAGGTCGGCCTCGTCGGCGCGAACCGCCCACACCGCGAAACGTTCACCGTCTTCGCGGTTCTTGACGAAGTTGCGCACGACTCGCTCGATGTAGTCGCCGAGCTCGACACTGGTCACCTTGTGCTGGCGCAGCTTGCGGCCGAACCCGCTGTCCAGGCCGAGGCTGCCACCCAGGTGAACCTGGAAGCCCTCGACCTGATTCCCGTTGCCGTCGTCGACGAGCTGGCCCTTGAAGCCGATATCGGCGATCTGGGACCGGCCGCAGGAGTTCGGGCAGCCGTTGATGTTGATGGTGATCGGCACGTCGAGCTGCGCGTTGATGTCGGCCAGGCGCTGCTCGAGCTCGGGGGCGAGCACCTGCGAGCGCTTGCGGGTCTCGACGAACGACAGCTTGCAGAACTCGATGCCGCTGCACGCGAGCAGGTTTCGCCGCCAGATCGACGGACGTGCCTGCAGGCCCAGCGGTTCCAGCTCGTCGATCAGCGCGTCGACCTGGTCGTCGGCGATGTCGAGGACGATCAGCTTCTGGTACGGGGTGAACCGGATGCGGTCCGAGCCGTACTTCTCGGCGGCGTCGGCGACCTGGCTCAGGATGGTGCCCGAGACGCGACCGGCGATGGGGGAGAAGCCGACGGCATTGAGGCCGTTGCGCAGCTTCTGCACGCCCACGTGGTCGATCGGCTTGGCGGGCTGCTCCGGGGCGGGACCGTCGATCAGCTTGCGCTTCAGGTACTCGTCCTCGAGCACCTGGCGGAACTTTTCGATGCCCCAGTCCTTGATGAGGAACTTCAGGCGCGCCTTGGTGCGCAGGCGGCGGTAGCCGTAGTCGCGGAACAGCGACACCACGGCTTCCCAGACGTCGGGAACCTCGTCGAGCGGCACCCACGCGCCGACGCGCTTGGCCAGCATCGGGTTGGTCGACAGACCGCCGCCGACCCACAGATCGAGGCCGGGCCCGTGCTCGGGATGGTTCACGCCGACGAACGCGACGTCGTTGATCTCGTGCACCACGTCCTGCTGGCCCGAGATCGCGGTCTTGAACTTGCGGGGAAGGTTGGAGTACTCCTTCTTCCCGATGTAGCGCTTGACGATCTCGTCGATCGCGGGCGTCGGGTCGATGATCTCGTCGAGCGACTCACCGGCCAGCGGCGAACCGAGGATCACGCGCGGGCAGTCGCCGCACGCCTCGGTGGTGTGCAGACCGACCGACTCCAGCCGCCGCCAGATCTCCGGGACGTTCTCGACCTCGATCCAGTGGTACTGGACGTTCTCGCGGTCGGACAGGTCGGCGGTGTCGCGACCGAACTCGGTGGAGATCTGGCCGATGGTGCGCAGCTGGGCGGCATTGAGCGCGCCGCCGTCGCAGCGCACGCGCATCATGAAGTACTTGGCTTCGAGCAGATCGATGTTGTCGTCGTCGGTCCAGGTGCCGTCGTAGCCCTCTTCACGCTGGGTGTACAGACCCCACCAGCGGAAACGGCCACGCAGGTCGGCTTTGTCGATCGAATCGAAGCCGCCCTTGGCGTAGATGTTCTCGATCCTGGCCCGCACATTGAGCGGGTTGTCGTCCTTCTTGGACTGTTCGTTCGGGTTGAGCGGTTCGCGGTAACCGAGGGCCCACTGGCCTTCGGAGCGGCGGCGGACCGGCTTGCCGGTGCGCTCGCGCGGCGCGACCGCGCCTTCGGGGCGCGGGCGGTCGGGCCGGACGCGGCGCTCGGTGACCGGGCGCTCGGGACGGGCCTGCGCCGTCGACTGTTCGGTCGAACCGGCGTCGGTGCTCGACGTCATGTGGGGTCGCTCCTGCGGGGGTGGGTGAACATCCGTGCTGAAGGCGCGAGGGGCTGGCTCGCGTCAGGTGGTCAGCGGGCCGATGAAAGTCGAAGGCACCGGGAGATTCCCGGGCGGACGCCGCTGCGCTACCGGTGGAAACCGGGCCGACAACAGGCGCTGCAGACACGCTGGAAGTCGACGTGGCGACGGGCCACCAGTCGTACTCCAGTTGCGTGCATGCGCCTATTGTGCCATGTCAGGGGGGTCGTTCCGACCGCAAGGAGATATTTCCCGCACTTTTGAGGGAAATCCCCTGGACGACCGTACCGTTCTGTGACAGGGGTCATATTTCCGGCCCGCGAAGTTATCGGCGATTCGTCGGCGGCACGCGTGTGTCAGGTGTCACATCGGTTGACCTCAACCGCCGTTGAGGGCCCACAGTGATCGCATGAGCAACGACGTCACCGTAGCGGGCCGGACCCCGGCCGATCTCGACACCGAACTCGCGGCCATCCGCGCCGTCGTCGAGACCATCGCGCACGCGCAGGACAACGAACTGATCGACGAGTTCACCTCGGTCTTCCGCGAGGACGCGATCTGGACCACGGGCCACGGCAAGCGGCTGTTCGGCCGCCCCGCCATCGCCGAGTTCACCGCCGAGGTGCTGCCCGGCGCGACCACCCATGGCAAGGCGACCTACGAGATCGAGCACGTGCTGTTCCTGCGGCCCGACGTAGCCGCGGTGAAGATCCGGCAGAGCTACTTCACGCTGGACGGCGAGCTGTCGGGGCAGGGCACGCCCATGTACGTGATGACCAAGGAGGACGGCGCCTGGGTGCTCACGGCCAATCAGAACACCCCCGTGGTGGACTGACCGCCCCACCATCGTGCACTGCCCGTCGCCGGCGTCCGGGCAAGGTTCGGACTTTCCGGTGACAGGCGCATAGCTGGGCCACGGGTCGCTCGCCCGGTCGGTCGAGCGACCCGCGCGGTGCCGAGTCCGGCTGGGTCCCGCGTGGCGAAGCGCGGGCGCAACGACCGGTTCCGGGGCCGGACGCGGCAGTTCGCCGAGGCCCGGCAGACTGTAGGGGTGACTACCAGCGCAACTCCCGTGGTTCCCGGGGCGACACCGGCCGACGCCGAGCGCCCGGTGCTGCGCGATTTCGGGGGCGGTGCGTTCGGGGTGTATGTCCACGTCCCCTTTTGTGCCACACGCTGCGGGTACTGCGACTTCAACACCTACACGGCGGGGGAGCTCGGCACCTCGGCGTCGCCGCAATCGTGGCTCGAGGCGTTGCGTGGCGAGCTCGCCACGGCGGCGACCGAGTTCGACGCGCTGCCGAGCGCCACCCCACAGGTTTCGACGATCTTCGTCGGCGGCGGAACACCGTCGCTGCTCGGCGGTGACGGGCTCGCCTCGGTGCTCGACGCGGTGCGCGCGAACTTCACCCTCGCCACCGATGCCGAAGTGACGACCGAATCCAACCCGGAATCGACCTCGCCGGAGTTCTTCGACCGCCTCCGCGCGGCGGGGTACACCCGGATTTCGCTCGGCATGCAGTCGGCCGCAGCGCACGTTCTGAAGGTGCTCGACCGCACCCACACGCCGGGCCGGGCGGTGGCCGCGGCGAAGGAAGCGCGCGCCGCCGGATTCGAGCATGTGAACCTCGACCTCATCTACGGCACGCCCGGTGAGACCGACGCCGATCTGGACGCGAGCCTGGACGCGGTGCTGGCCGCCGGTGTGGATCATGTGTCCGCCTACTCCCTGATCGTGGAAGACGGAACCGCGCTGGCGCGCAAGGTCCGCCGTGGTGAACTGCCCGCACCCGACGACGATGTGCTCGCCGCCCGCTACGAGCGCATCGACGCCCGCCTGGCCGAGGCCGGGCTCGGCTGGTACGAGGTATCCAATTGGGCCGCAAACGATTCCGCGCGCTGCCGACACAACCTCGGCTATTGGGCCGGCGGTGACTGGCTCGGTGCCGGCCCCGGCGCACACAGTCACGTTGGTGGTGTGCGCTGGTGGAACGTGAAGCACCCCGCCCGCTACGCCGACCGCGTCGCCCTCGGCGGTCTGCCCGCCGCGGGCTGGGAAGCCCTCACCGACGACGAGCGCTACACCGAACACCTCATGCTCACCGTTCGCCTGCGCACCGGCCTTCCCCTCGCCGACCTGGCCCCCTCCGCCCGGCCCGCCCTCGACCGTGTTCTCGCCGACGGCTTGGCCCACGTCGTCGACGACCACCTCGTCCTCACCGATCGTGGGCGGCTGCTGGCCGACGGCATCGTCCGCGATCTCCTCGGCTGAGCGCCACCGACACTCTTTCACCAACAGCTACTCGTCGTAGCACCTTGCGCTGCGTGGTCTCGTCGGACTGCCCCGTGCCGGCCCTGGAATTCGTTCGCTCGTTCGCGGGGGTCGTGGCACGATCCGGCTCGTGTCCACATCACGAAGTGAGCTGCTGCGCTGGCAGTTCGATCTCGTCTGGTCGTTGTTCGAGTACCACCTCGAGCGGTTGCACGAGGAGGACTTCCTGTGGGAGCCGAGCGCCCTGTGCTGGACGATGCGCGAAGATCCCGCAGGCGGGTGGGTCGCGGACTGGGCGGATACCGAACCCGATCCGATTCCGGTACCGACGATCGGCTGGCTCACCTGGCACATCGGGTGGTGGTGGAGCGTGGCCATCGATCATCTGCGGCAGCGAGCACCACGTGAGCGAACGGATATTGCCTGGCCGGGACCCGGCGACAGCACCATCGAGTGGCTCCGCCGCCTACGGCAGGAGTGGCTCGACACGCTGAGCGAACTCGACGACGCCGACTTCGACCTCCCCTCCCGTTATCCATGGCCTGCCGACGCCGGCCTGACCGTCGCGCATCTGGTCGGCTGGGTCGATGCCGAACTGATGAAAAACGTGGCCGAGATCGGACAGCTGCGGTTGCAACGCGCGGTACGCGATGCCGTTTCGTGACGTCTTTTTCGTGGCATGGTCGCGCTCACCCCGCCTTCGGTTATCGCCCGGTCATCGGGATGATGTGGCCTGATGCACACCCTTCGGCGGGGGTCGGCCACCGGGGTATCCGAACCGATTCTTCGGTGGGTTCGGGGCCGAAGATAACGATTGGGGGCGTAGGCTTCGGGTCGAAACCTAGGGAGCTATATGTCCACCGAACGGCACATCACCCTCGTCCACGAGCAGAGCGAGTTCGCTGAAGCGCGCTCTGCTGAGAAGGCGGAGAACGCTCGTCAGTGCGCGGTCGCCGCACGGACGGTCGCTTCGCATTCCAACGATGCCGAAGATTGCGTGTCACTGTTGGCCATGCTCGGCCTGGATGCCCTCGCGGGCAAAGAAGTGGGCGCCGCCCACTCACCCGCCCGCGTCGGCGCCGCCCGCCGCATCTGATCGGCTCACGGTCGCCCACCCCGGGCGACCGTGACCCGACTCCTCCACCCGCGGACATCAATACCTCCGCACCGTGGACCCGTGCCCGTCACCCCGCACCCCACCGATCACCCCATCGGTAATGGTCGGCGCCGGTCGACCGAGCAACACCTCGGTATTGGCCGAGGTGATCAAGTACTCCGGCACCCCACGGGCGTGCTCCTCCTGCTCTGTGTCAGGCACACCCGGCGCCGGCGCAACGTAGTGGAACCACCGCGCGGCCACCTGCCCCGCGCCGGACGCCTTCGTCTCGACTCCCGCATCGCCCGCCGTCGGCGCGTTTCCTGCCGGGGCTCTATCCGCCGCTAGTACGTTGCCTGTTGGGGCGTTGTTTGCGGCGACTGCGTTGCCAGCCAGAGCGTCGTTTGCGGTCAACGCCATATTTGCGAGCGCGATGCGGTCTGCGAATGTATTGCGTGCCGCCGCACCGGGGCTATCAGCCTCTGTGTTCGCCTGACCTGCCCCGCGTTGCCCGCTGCTCGAGTTCGGGCCACCGCAGGCATTCGGCCCTGGGGATTCACCGACACGCATCACATCGACCTTCGCCGCGCCGACGTCCAGTGCGCCTGCTGTTCCTTCGCCACCGGCTCCGATGCGGATACCCGTCGCAGCTCCGCTCGCGCCGTCGAGGTTCGCGTCTAATCGCCTTGTGTCAGTACCCGGCAGGTCGGCGAGGGAACTGGGCACCGCGCCGATATCGGCAGACCGATCCACATCGTGGCCCGAAGACGCTGCGGGCCCGGATGATTCGTCGCATGCTCTCTGCACATTCGCGTCAATGGCAGGGTCGGTCCCGATGGGTCGGTAATGCTCGGGGCCCGGGACTACGTGGGCCGGCAAGGGCGTGGGCAGGTCGTTGCCGAGAGGGCCGCCGTTCCCAGTAGTCGCGTCGAGAGGAATTGGCCGCGGTATCAAAGGAATTCGGCTGAAGATCTCGCCGAAAGGCCGGATGTAGCGATCACGCATGGCAGCTCTCGCCTCTTCTTCCCGGATGCCGGCCTCCCGCATGCCACCCGAATCGGTGGACCACACCGGCGCAGCGGACTCCTCGACGATTTCGGGAATCGCGTACTTGGTCGCGACTACCGCGTCGGCCGCCGCCTGCACCAGAACGGAGATGGCATGGACCGCGGCGACGAGTTCCCGTGCCTGATCGAGATATCGCCGGATGGAAGACATCGCGACCTCCGCACCGACACCCGACCAGGCCGCCGGCAGCCCCACGCTGATCGCGTGATCGAAGGCATCCAGCCCCTCTTCCCAGCACCGCGCCACCTGCTGGAACGTGTCCGCTTGTGCGACAGCATCGGTGGCATCGAGGGATGAGAACACCTCGGTGATCTCTCGATGCCGCCAGTGGTGGACGTTCTCACCACCGCCCGGCATCATCGGGCACCGACCGCGAACAGATCGCGCGTCCCCAGCGCGGCTTCCGCGTCGGTCAGACGCATGGCCCACTCTTCGTCGACCGCCACCAGCCGGTCCCGCGCGATCCGATGCACCTCGCGGAGGTCACCGACGATCCGGCGATGCGCCCCCATCGCGGCACCCACCGCTTCCGCCGTCGCCCGGAACCGGCCGACCAGCGCGGGCCCGGAGATCAGCCGCCCGTCACCTTCCCCGAGACCCCAGTGCGTCTGCGAACGGATCTGCCCGGCAAGCAGCGACACCCTCTCGACTACCTCGAGAAACGTCACACACGCCCGATCTATCCCGGCGAATTCCGCCGGACACACCACGACCGCAGAGTCACCCAGGCACCACTCGTCACCGAATCGCATCGCAAACCCCTCCCACCCCGGAAAAGCGCTGGTAAAGCGCCTGATTCACGACCGAACGTACGCTGGGCGCAATACCGCGACAAGCCCCGATCCTCACCCTGTGGATAACTCCGCCCTGTGGAGAACTCCCCGGAGAACGAGACAATTTAGACTGGACTGCAAGACGCCCCGAGCGCCCGCGTGCGAGTCTGTGCCCCAGCACTACAAACAACGCGGGCCGACGACGTACCCGGCACGAGCGAGGAGGTGGGGTCGATGGCTTCGAGCACCGAAGATCGGCGATTCGAGGTCCTGCGAGCGATTGTCGCGGACTACGTCGCCACCAAGGAACCGATCGGCTCGAAGTCGCTGGTCGAACGGCACAATCTCGGAGTGTCCAGCGCCACCGTCCGTAACGACATGGCGGTCCTGGAGGCGGAGGGCTACATCACCCAGCCGCACACGAGTTCCGGGCGCGTGCCGACCGACAAGGGCTACCGCGAATTCGTCGACCGGATCGCCGAGGTGAAGCCGCTCTCGGGCGCCGAACGCCGCGCGATCATGGAATTCCTCGAATCCGGCGTCGATCTCGACGACGTGTTGCGCCGAGGAGTGCGACTGCTGGCTCAGCTCACCCGCCAGGTCGCCGTCGTGCAGTACCCGACGGTGTCGGCGTCGACCGTGCGCCACATCGAGGTCGTCGCGCTCAATCCCGCCCGCCTGTTACTGGTCGTCATCACCGACACCGGTCGCGTCGATCAGCGCATCGTCGACCTCGGCGCGGTGATCTCCGAGGACGACCTCGCCGCCGTGCGCGGCCTGCTCGGCGGCGCGATGGACGGCAAACTGCTCTCGGTGGCCAGCGCGTCGGTGGCCGGACTGCCCGAACGCGCGCCGGCCAAGATCCGCGATGTGCTGATCCGGGTGTCGACCGTGCTGGTGGAAACCCTGGTCGAGCACCCGGAGGAGCGTTTGGTGCTCGGCGGCACCGCCAACCTCACTCGCAATGTCGCCGACTTCGGTTTCCCCGGCTCGCTGCGCACCGTGCTCGAGGCGCTCGAGGAACAGGTCATCGTGCTGAAGCTGCTGGCGGCCGCCCAGCAGCCGGGTCAGGTGACCGTGCAGATCGGCGAGGAGACCCAGGTCGAGCAGATGCGCGGCACCTCCGTGGTGTCCACGGGATACGGCGCGGCGGGCGCGGTGCTGGGCGGTATGGGCGTGCTCGGCCCGACCCGGATGGACTATCCCGGCACCATGGCGTCGGTAGCGACCGTTGCCCGCTATATCGGCGAGGTCCTGGCCGAAAGGTGACCGCCGGGTCGGCGGCGACCGCGCGGGCACTGTTATGGTCGGTACTTCGACCGGGGTAAAGTTGAGTCGAACAGACTAAAGGATGCGCCCGGCGTTCGGCTGGACCACAGCGACCAAGGACTAGAGAACTCAAGTGGCACGGGATTACTACGGACTGCTCGGCGTCGGCAAGAATGCCACCGACCAGGAGCTCAAGCGCGCGTACCGCAAACTCGCCCGCGAACTGCACCCCGACGTGAACCCGGACGAGGCCGCGCAGGCCAAGTTCAAGGAAGTGTCCACCGCCTACGAGGTGCTGACCGACCCGGAGAAGCGCCGGATCGTCGACCTCGGCGGTGACCCGCTCGAAAACGGCGGCGGCGGTGCGGGATTCAGCGGTGCCGGGTTCGGCGGTCTCGGTGATGTGTTCGAGGCGTTCTTCGGCGGGATGAGCGGCCAGGGCGGCGGTGCGCGCAAGCCGCGCGGCCGCGTGCAGCCCGGCGCCGACTCGCTGATCCGCACCAGGTTGAGCCTGGCCGAGTGCGCGGTGGGCGTCACCAAGCACCTCACCGTCGATACCGCCATCCTCTGCGACCTCTGCCACGGCGCGGGCACCAACGGCAACTCCAAGCCGGTGCGCTGCGAAACCTGTGGCGGCGCGGGCGAAGTGCAGTCGGTACAGCGCTCGTTCCTCGGCCAGGTGCTCACCTCGCGTCCCTGCCCGACCTGTCGCGGCGCGGGCGAGGTCATCCCCGACCCCTGCACCAAGTGTGGTGGCGACGGCCGCGTGCGTGCGCGCCGCGAGATCGCCGCGCCGATCCCGGCCGGTGTCGCCAACGGCATGCGGGTGCGCTTGGCCGCCCAGGGTGAGGTCGGCCCCGGCGGTGGCCATGCGGGCGACCTGTACGTCGAGGTCGTCGAGCAGCCGCACGACACGTTCGTCCGCGACGGCGACGACCTGCACTGCACCGTTCGGGTCCCGATGGTCGACGCGATCCTCGGCACCACCGTGGTCGTCGACACCATCCTCGACGGGCCGACCGAACTCACTATCGGCCCGGGCACCCAGCCGGGTGAGGTCATCCACCTGCGCGGACACGGCATGCCCCGGTTGCGTTCGGGCGCGCGCGGCGACCTGCTGGCCCACCTCGACATCGTGGTGCCGACCAAGCTCGACGGCAAGCAGACCGAACTGCTGCGCAAGTTCAAGGGCATGCGTGACAAGGATCGCGCCGAGGTGATGTCGTCGCAGTCCGAGCACAACAGCGGCCTGTTCGCCCGGCTGCGCGCCTCGTTCAGCGGTCGCTGAGGCCCGATGGCCGCCACGGTCTTCTACCTCGACGACATTCCCGAGCCGGGCGCTGTCGCGGTGCTCGACGGCCCGGAGGGCAGGCACGCCGCGACGGTGCGCCGGACCCGGGTGGGCGAGCTCATCACCCTGTCCGACGGACACGGTGTGCTCGCCGATTCCGAGGTGATCGCGGCGGCCAAGGACCGCCTCGAGCTCACGGTGCGCAACCGCAGGCTGGCCGAACCGGTCATCCCACAGGTCACCGTGGTGCAGGCATTGCCGAAATCGGATCGTTCCGAGCTGGCCGTCGAGCTGATGACCGAGGCGGGCGCCGACCTGATCGTGCCCTGGCAGGCCGCGCGCTGCGTCGCCAACTGGGAGGCCAAGGCCGCCAAGGGCATCGAGAAGTGGCGGGCAGCGGCGAAATCCGCGGCACGGCAGTCGCGCCGCGCCTACATTCCCGAGGTCGCCGGCCTGCACCGCACCCGTGACCTGCTCGAACTGGTTCGCGCGGCGAAGGCCGACGGCGCGGTGGTCGCCGCTCTGCACGAGTCGGGCACCGGCAAGTTCACCGAGCTTCCGCTCGCGCAGAGCAGAGAAGTGGTTCTCATCGTCGGCCCGGAAGGCGGCTTGGACGACGCCGAACTGGCCGCTCTAGCCGACGCGGGCGCCGAGATCGTGCTGCTCGGTCCGACCGTCCTGCGCACATCCACCGCCGCCGCGGTCGCGCTCGGCGCCCTCGGAGCGTTGACCGAGCGCTGGTGAGGCACGCGAAATCGCGCCGTGGGGGTACCCCGACCGGGTAGGGACGGGTCCTCTACCACGTCCTGATTTTTAACCGCTGTGCGGTGTCGGTGGGCGGCGGTAAACTGGGTCTCATCGAACACCAGGTCGAGACCGGAAGCAGGCTATAGCCACTTTTGAAGAACACAGGCGAGATCGGCGATCCCACCCTCCCCGTCCCAGGCGTCGGCACCGACGGCAACGGAGCATCCCCGGCGGCGCGAACCGTGCGTTCCAGCATCGAACTCGCCCCCGAATCCGTTTTCCCCTTCCTCGGCTCGGCCGACCAGAACCTCCGTCAGCTCGAGCAGTTGCTTCCGGCTGACATCCACGTGCGCGGTAGCACCGTCACCATCACCGGCAAGGCCGCCGATGTGGCCCTGGCCGAGCGCGTCGTCGAGCAGCTGGTCGCGCTGACCGGCCGCAACCGGGTGATCACACCCGAAGCGGTCCGGCACACCGTGTCCATGCTCACCGACGCGGGCGTGTCCGAATCGCCCGCCGAGGTGCTGAGCCTGGACATCCTGTCGCGGCGCGGCAAGACCATCCGGCCCAAGACGCTGAACCAGAAGCGCTACGTCGACGCGATCGACGTGAACACCATCGTGTTCGGCATCGGCCCGGCCGGTACCGGCAAGACGTATCTGGCGATGGCCAAGGCGGTGCAGGCCCTGCAGACCAAGCAGGTCACCCGCATCATCCTGACCAGGCCCGCGGTCGAGGCCGGTGAGCGTCTCGGCTTCCTGCCCGGCACGCTCAACGACAAGATCGACCCGTATCTGCGTCCGCTCTACGACGCCTTGCACGACATGATGGATCCGGAAGCCATCCCCAAGCTGCTGGCCTCCGGTGTCATCGAGGTCGCGCCGCTGGCGTACATGCGTGGTCGCAGCCTCAACGATTCGTTCATCATTCTCGACGAGGCGCAGAACACCACGGCCGAGCAGATGAAGATGTTCCTCACCCGTCTCGGCTTCGGCTCGAAGATGGTGGTCACCGGCGACATCTCGCAGGTCGACCTGCCCAACGGGCAGCGTTCGGGTCTGCGGGCGGCCTCGGAGATCCTCACCGATATCGACGACATCCACTTCTCGGAACTCACCAGCTCCGATGTGGTGCGTCACCGGCTGGTCTCCGACATCGTCGACGCCTACGACCGCTTCGAATCCGAGACCCGCGCGGTTCCCGCCCCGCACTACCCGGGCAACCGGGCGCAGCGCCGGGCCGCCGGTCGGGCCGACCGCCGTTGATCGTGGTCCGGTGACGCCTCGGGCGGCGTCACCGGCCATACGCTGGGTCGATGCCGATTCACTACAATGCAATGCGATTTTCTGAAGTGCGTTGTACTGGATGCAGCGCGATGTAGTTCGGCCCGTACCCTGAACACGTGAGCATCGAGATCGCCAACGAATCGGGTATGGACATCCCCGAAGAAGACCTGGTCAGCGTCGCCCGTTTCGTGATCGGACGGATGGACGTGCATCCGGCCGCCGAACTGTCGATGGTGCTCGTGGATCTCGACACCATGGCCGACCTGCACGTGCGCTGGATGGACCTGCCCGGCCCCACCGATGTGATGTCGTTCCCGATGGACGAACTCGAGCCGGGCGGTCGCCCCGACAGCCCCGAGCCCGGCCCGTCCATGCTCGGCGACATCGTGCTGTGCCCGGAATTCGCCATGGGCCAGGCGCAGAAGGCCGGTCATTCGCTCGACCACGAGCTGGCCCTGCTCACCGTGCACGGCGTGCTCCACCTGCTCGGCTACGACCATGCCGAGCCGGAGGAGGAGAAGGAGATGTTCGCGCTGCAGGCCCAGCTGCTCGAGGAGTGGTACCAGAGCCTGCGCGAAGAACAGCTGCGCGCCGAACTGGCCGAACGTGACGCCCGCCTGCTCGGTAAGGCAGGGTTCACCGCACCGGGTGACGCACTGGGCCCCGCGTGACCTCGATGGTGCAGATCCTGCTCGCCATCGGGCTGATCGGCCTGGGTGGTGTGTTCGCAGGAGTCGACTCGGCCCTCAATACCGTCTCGCGCGCCCGGCTCGACGACATGGTCCGCGAGGAACGGCCCGGCGCCGCGCGCTTGCGCACGATCGTCGACGATCGTCCCCGCTACGTGAATCTGATGGTGCTGCTGCGCATTCTGTGCGAGATCAGTGCCACCGTGCTCTTGGCCGCCGCGATGCTGGAACTGTGGAGCCCGACGACGGCGCTGCTGGTCGCCGCCGCCTCGATGGTCGTCGTCTCGTATGTCGTCATCGGGGTCGGCCCCCGCACCCTCGGACGCCAGCACGCCTACTCGATCGCGCTGGCCGCGGCAGTCCCGATGCAGATCATCGGTGCGGTGCTGAGCCCGGTGAGCCGGCTGCTCATCCTGCTCGGTAACGCCATCACTCCTGGTAAGGGGTTCCGCAACGGTCCGTTCGCATCGGAGATCGAGCTGCGCGAGGTGGTCGACATGGCCCGCGAGCGCGGCGTGGTCGCCGACGACGAACGTCGCATGATCCAGTCGGTCTTCGAACTCGGCGACACCGCCGCCCGCGCGGTGATGGTGCCGCGCACCGAGATGGTGTGGATCGAAAACGACAAGACCGCCGCCCAGGCGATGTCGCTCGCGGTGCGATCCGGGCATTCGCGAATCCCGGTGATCGGCGAGAACGTCGACGACGTGCTCGGTGTGGTCTACCTGAAAGACCTTGTGCCCTATGCCGATCGCGCCCGCAAGGTGGCGGTGCGCGAGGTGATGCGCCCGGCGGTGTTCATCCCTGATTCCAAACCGCTCGACGCGCTGCTCGACGAGATGCAGCGCCGCCGCAACCACATGGCCCTGCTGGTCGACGAATACGGCGGCATCGCCGGGCTGGTCACCATCGAGGACGTGCTCGAGGAGATCGTCGGTGAGATCGCCGACGAGTACGACACCGACGAGACCCCACCGGTGGAGGACCTCGGTGAGGGCCGCTACCGCGTGTCGGCCCGCTTGTCGGTGGAGGATCTCGGCGAGCTGTACGGCCTCGACATCGAGGACGAGGACGTGGACACCGTCGGTGGCATGCTCGCCCACGAACTGGGCCGCGTCCCGCTGCCGGGTTCCAAGGTGACCGTGCACGGCCTGGTGCTGCGCGGCGAGGGCGGCGCCGACGCGCGCGGGCGGATGCGGGTGAACACCGTGCTGGTGCGCCGCGCGGCCGACAAAGAGAAGAAGACAGACAAGACCCGCAAGGGCAAGCCCGACGAGGCGCAGGCCGAGACCGACCCGGTGACAGTGCCCGCAGACAATGGAGAGACCGATGAGTGAACTCGACGCAGAGGACAACAAACTGCTGGTACTGGCGCGCGGCGCGCTCGGCCGTACCGGTGGCGCTAGTGGCGCGGCGGTGCGTGACACCGACGGCCGCACCTACGCCGCGGGCGAGGTGAACCTCGCAGCACTCCGCCTGACCGCGTTGCAGGCCGCGGTGGCCGCCGCGATCTCCAGTGGCGCCGAGGGTTTCGAGGCGGCCGTGGTGGTCGGCGCGGGCGGGGAGGACGCGGGCATCGCGGCACTGCACGAGGTGTCGCCCGGTGCGACGGTGATCCACACCGACCGTTCGGGTGCTGTGCTGAGCGAGGTGCGCGGTGGCTGACACCGAATTCCGTTCCGGCTTCGTCTGTTTCGTCGGCCGCCCCAACACCGGCAAGTCGACGCTGACCAATGCCATGGTCGGGTCGAAGATCGCGATCACCTCTTCGCGTCCGCAGACCACCAGGCACACCATTCGCGGCATCGTGCATCGCGAGCACGCCCAGCTGATCCTGGTCGACACCCCCGGTCTGCACCGCCCGCGCACCCTGCTCGGTCAGCGTCTCAACGATCTGGTGCGCGACACCTACTCCGAGGTCGACGTGATCGCGCTGTGCATCCCGGCCGACGAGAAGATCGGTCCCGGCGACCGCTGGATCGTCGAGCAGATCAAGCAGATGGCGCCCAAGACCACCGTGATCGGGGTGGTCACCAAGATCGACAAGGTGGGTCGCGACGAGATCGCCCACCAGCTGATGGCGCTGTCGAAGCTGCTCGGCCCCGAGAGCGAGGTCGTTCCGGTCTCGGCGGTGAAGGGCGAACAGGTCGAGGTGCTCATCGACGTGATCGCCTCGAAGATGCCCGAGGGACCGGCGTTCTACCCCGACGGCGAGATCACCGACGAGCCCGAGGAAACCCTCATGGCCGAGCTGATCCGCGAGGCCGCGCTCGAGGGTGTGCGCGACGAGCTGCCGCATTCGCTGGCCGTGGTGATCGAGGAGATCGAGCCCTACGAGGCCAACGAGGACATGCTCGAGGTGCATGCCCTGCTGTATGTGGAACGGCCGAGCCAGAAGGCGATCGTCATCGGCAAGAACGGTTCTCGCCTCAAGGAAGTGGGTACCAATGCCCGCAAGCAGATCGAGCACATCCTCGGTACACGCATCTACCTGAATCTGCACGTGAAGGTGGCCAAGGACTGGCAGCGCGACCCCAAACAGCTGGGGAAGCTGGGTTTTTGACCGTTTGCGTGTCGGCAGTTCGGGGTATCGTTCGGCGAACACGTCGATTGTGATCGGCGTTGTTCGCTGATCACCCCGGGGAGGCTTGGACGTGCCCGATGCCAACGATGTCGGCAAGCTGCTGGAGCTGCTGCGGGCACTGGAGATCCCCGACACGCGCCCCCGCGTGTGGCGCACGTTGGTGCACGGCAGGCGCACCCTGCCGCGCCCGATCGTGGAGATGGTCGGGTTGCAGGGCCACTCCGCGCTGGTCGCCGATCTCTACGGCTGGCTTGGGGAGTCGGGCGGTCGGCGGGCCGCTCCGCGCGCCAAGATCGACCTGCACGCCGCCGATCTGCCGCCCACCCGGCTGAGCCCGGATGTCAACGCGTTCAACGCCGGTCCGCACGCCGACGACCAGGAGATCCCGGACCACTGTCTGCCGATCATCCAGCACCTGATCGCCGGTTTCGCCACCGACGACACCGCGATGGGTGCCATCAAGTTCCCGCGCTACCGCACCGCCGACTGGCTGACAAGGCAGCGCGTCACCGCCGACGAATCCGAGGCGCCCGACGAACTGCGCAGGCGTCTGCCGAGACTGCTCCGTAGTGGTTCGTCCGCCAACCGTGCCGACGCCACCGAAGGCGCAGCGGGCGGCATGATTTCGAGCGTGGTCTTCGCTGTGCTGGCCCTGTGGCCGGTGCTGCGCCTGTGGTTGTGGGTGTCGGGACGCATTCCTGGCATGTCGAAGGTGACCCGCTGGTTCCTGCACCAGCGCTATCTCGCACCCGAATTGTCGGGCAGTTTCCTGGGTTTCGCCGCCCGGCTCACCGCCTCGCACCGGGTGGACGAGAACGAGGAACAGGTCGCCAAACTCCTGATCCATGCCTTCCTGGAAGATCTGCGCGACGCGTATCGCCGCCGCATCTGGCGGCCGTCGAGCTGGCGGCGCACCGCCTACCCGGTTGCCCTGCTCGGTGGTCTCAGCGAGGGCGGTGACGGTGCGCGCATCCTCACCTGGATCAACGAGATCCGCAACGAGACCGGCCTTTTCGATCCGCTGGTGGTCGTCGCCTTCCGTGACGAAGGGCCGACGCGTGAGGTGGGGGAGCTGTCCAACATCAGCGATCTGCGCACCCTGCGCACGCTGGAAAGTCTCGCCGATCAGCCGACCGCACAGCCACCCGACCCGCTGCAGACCTGGATCAGGGAGATCGACAGCAGGCGCACACACCGCCAGGCCGACGCCTGGTTCCTGCCGCTGCGCGCGCTGATACCGCCGGATTCCACACCGCGCGTAGGTGATCCGCGTTTCCGTGGGCAGTCGTTACCGCCCGCCCCGCCGATGGCCTCGCGCAGCTGGTTCGTCGGTTTGTGTGTGCTGATCCCGATCGTGCTCGCGGTGGCCGCCGCGCTGGTGTACTTCCCGCCGCTGCGCGGCGCCTCGTGCTCGCACTGGCCGTGGACGGGCGGGGTGAGTGTCAGCATGGTCGACGGCGAATGCGTCGGCTACAGCGACAACGTCGCCCAGACCTTCGCCGACGATCCGGAACTGTCGGCCATGCAGCGCGAGGTGTTCCGCCTGAACGAGGCGGCCGTCAGTGCGCGCGAGAGCAACCCGAATCGGCCGCTGATCTCGCTGGTGTACTTCGCCGGGCTGAGTTATGTCGACACGAATGTGCGTTACCCGCACGCGCAGGTGGAGGAACTGGCGGGGCTCGCGGTGCAGCAGCGCCGTGCCCTGCTCGCCTCCGACGAGTCGGAGCCGTTGCTGCGGATCATCATCGCCAACGGCGGTTCGGATATGCGCCATGCCCGGTGGGTGGTCGAGAACCGACTGCGCCCACTCGTCACCGACGACCCGAGCGTGCTCGGCGTGGTCGGCATCGACCGCAGCACCGACGAAACCCGCAAGGCCATCACGCGATTGGGTGAGCTGGGTGTGCCCGCGGTGGCGACCACCCTGTCGGCCGACGGGCTGGAGCAGGCATCGCCGCTGTATTTCCAAGCGGCGCCGAGTAATTCGGTCCAGGCCCGGTTGGTCGCCGACTACATGCAGGGCGCGCGCGCCGCCGACGGCACCCCGCGCTACGACAAAGTCACCATCTACCACCCCGAGGCACCCGACGACCTGTACGTGACGACCCTGGTCGAGGATCTGCAGAAGGAGCTCACCGAACGCGGTGTGACGCACCGGAGTACGAGCTGGCGCGCGCAGCAGGAGCTCTACGGTCTGCCCGCACCGTGCGAGGCGGAGTCCTTCGATCGGCGCGAACTGCTCTTCTTCGCGGGCCGCAACGACGACTTCCCGACCTTCGCCAAGGCCCTCAGTCGCGGTTGTATCAGCGGTGACGGACCGGCGCTGCTCGGCAACGACGCGGTGACGAGGCTGATCACCGATCCGCGTGCGACCATCGCCCTGCCGGCCAACCTGACGGTGCGCTACGTGGCCAAGGCGGCGCCGGTGATGCTCGGCGGTGCCGACTGCGTGAAGGGCGTCGGCAAACTCGGTGACCGGCCGGTGCCGTTCGAACACGAACAGTTGTGCGCCGAGCTCGCCGGTCTCATCGAGGACCTGCGCGCCTATCCGGACATGGCCGAATACCAGCCGACCTGGGCGGGGGACAGGACCGGGCTCGCCTTCGATGTGAGCGGGCTGTTCCTGCAGGCGGTACGCGCCAGCCGTGGCGTGCTCGGCGACCAGCCGCCGAACCGCACGGCGATCGCGGTGCAGTTGCGTGAGGCCGACTATCGCGGTGTCACCGGCACATTGGGCTTCTCCACCAAGCGGGTCGCCGACGGGTCGTCGATCGCGGTGCTCGTCACCACCGCGGTGGGCGGGGGTGGGCCGCAGCGCTGCCTGATGATGTTCCCCCGCCAACCCGGCCAAGACGGGTGCCCGTCCGGAACCAAGAGCGATCTCGAAAGCTGGCGCGAACCGGGCCGGTAGCCCGTTCGCACCCGGAATTGCTGGACCGCACAGCCTGATCCGTGCTGTTATAGTCGCTCGGGCATGGTCGGGAACCGTCGATTTCCGGGGGCTGACCCGGTGCGGGCCGACCATTGCGGTCCTCGCGCCTGTTCTCTGCCGGAAGGGTCCCGGCAGTGTGGTGAACGTGGGAGACCAGGCGGGTGAGTATTGCCGAGGGCGCGGAGTTCGCCGGCTATCTGATCGAGCGGAAGCTTGGCTCCGGTGGCATGGGCACCGTGTACCTGGCGCGGCACCCGCGTCTGCCCCGCCACGACGCGATCAAGATCCTCGCCGACGACCACGCCGAGGACGCGGAGTACCGGGCGCGGTTCCTGCGCGAAGCCGAATTCGCCGCCGGACTGCAGCATCCGAATCTGGTCGCGGTGCGCGATCGCGGCGAAACCGACGGCAAGCTCTGGATCGCCACCCAGTACGTCGCGGGTTCCGACGCCGCCGACCTGATCCGGCGCGCCCCCGGCGGGCTCGACCCGGCGCGCGCGGTGCACATCATCGGTGAAACGGCCCGCGGCCTCGACGAGGTGCATCGTGCGGGACTGCTGCACCGCGACGTGAAACCGGCCAATATCCTCGTCGCCGAAGAGGCGGGCCTGCCCGACCGGGTGCTGATCACCGACTTCGGTATCGCCCGGCACGCCGAGGACACCGCGACGCTGTCGGCCGGTGGCGGCTTCACCGCGACGCTGTCCTATGTCGCGCCCGAACAATTGGGCGGTGACCACGTCGATCGCCGTGCCGACGTCTACGCCCTCGGCTGCTCGCTGTTCCAATTGCTCACCGGCACAGTTCCGTTCCCCCGGCAGACGCCCGCCGCGGTGATGTATGCCCACCTGCACGAACTGCCGCCGCGGCCGTCCGCGTTGCGCCGCGAGCTTCCGGCGGGCTTCGACGCGGTGATCGCGCGGGCGCTGGCCAAAGACCCGGCGCAGCGGTTCGATTCATGTGGTGCGCTGGCCGCCGCGGCCCGCGAGGCGATGAACGGGTCCGTACCCGCACAGTCGGCACCACAGGTGCTCAGCCCTGCGGCACCCGCCTCCGCCGCTGTCCCGAACTCGGTGCATCCGTCCACCCCGTCTCCGCAGTACATGGCGGGAGTCGCTGCGGCAGTGCCGGATCCACGAGCGCGCTTCGTCCACGAAGACCCGTTCACAGCGGTGCTGCTACCACGGCGCACCCCGTTCGCCCGGCTCGTCCGCCGCCGTGGTTTCCTCATCGCGGCAGCGGCGGTGCTCATGGTCGGCGTCGTCACCGCCGCGATGCTCGGGACCGGTGGCGGCACCGAGTCGCCGAGCGCGCAGGCCACCACCTCGCCGCCGCCCCTACCCCCGGCGACCGCGTGGGGCGCCTACAGCTTCATCGCCGACCTGTTTCCCGACCTGCTGCCCGCCTTTCAGCTCGGCGTCGGATACCAGGAGTTGACGGCCTGCTACATGATCAACGACAACGGCGACCATGTTCCGACCGACACACTCGCGCCTTTCGCGCGTATGCGCTGTGAAGGCAACCGCGACCCGGCGGTGTCGGTCACCATCGAATGCAAGACCGACCGCTCGCTGATGTCACCGCCGCCGAGCACGGACACGGTGGAGGGCAGCGAACAGTGGCGGCGTGCGTCCGGGACCGGAAATCTGCACTGGGGCAGGAACACCGATGTGGACGGGAATCTCCTCGGCAACCTGTCGATCTACTTCGATGATCCCGCCCGGTCGTTCTGCCGGATCAGGGTCGTCGGCGGCGCCAACGGCGCCGAACTGCGCGAAAGGTGGTGGGCCGATGCGCCGCTGTGATTCCCGCGCCGCCCGCGGTCTGCTCGGTGCCGTCCTGTTGACCGCCGCGGTGACCGGCTGCCGGGTCTCCGGGACGGCAGAGCAGGTCCGGGTCGACCTCGCCACCTTGGATTATGGGCACTACCAACATGTTCCGCTGCAGGCGCCGCCGGGAACCGAATACTCGGGCCGGGTGATCGAGTCGCTGCGGATCGGCGAGGTCATGGTCAATCCGGCCGAAGCCGATTCCGCGCTGTCGGTCCCGCCCTCCAGATGGGATGCTGTTCCGCTGCCGACTCCGGCGAAGGTGTCGGGTGTGCTGTCCGATCAGGCACGTGCCGTGCTCGCCGAGCACGGCATGCTCGCCGGTTTCGTCACCGGCGGGACCGACACGGCCCGCACCCGGCAGCTGACCGTGCTGGCCCTTCGCATGCCGACCGCGGCTGCGGCGACCGCGGCGGCGGCCGGCCTCGATGCAGGCGACGCAGCGGTCAGCGCCGACAACGTCGCGGTGCCGATCCCGAAATACCCTGCGGCCAAGGCGCATTGGCGACCGACCGTGGCGAGCATGGCGGCCACCATCGCACACGGCGCGTTCGTGGTCAGCGTGTACGCCGTGCACACCACCCCCGATGCCGCGGCGCTGACCACTCTGATCGGCGCGGCGTTCGACGCGCAATTGCCCGAACTCGACCGCTTCGTGCCGACGCAGCCCGAGCGGTTCGCCGACCTGCCGATCGATGGTGAGGGCATGCTGGCCCGGATGGTGCCGGAGAAGGTGGGTCGCTGGTCGTCGCCCGCGGTGTTGCTGGTCGACGCGGACAACATCGCCGGCGGGAAGGGCATGCTGCACGCCAGGGGCGTGGTGTACGGCCCCAACGCGACCTTTCTGATGAGTTCACGCCAGCATCGGAGCGCCGCGAATGCCCTGGCGTTGATGGGCTTCGATGGACTCAAACGCTACTTCGACGCCACCGAGGCGCGCCAGGCCTACGAGCGCGGCGCCACGGATTGGGCGGCGGACCTGCGACCGCTGCCCGGTCCCGCGGGTATCGAGGACATCCGGTGCGGCGACTCCGGCGCGTCCGATAGCGAGCCGGAGGTTCGCTATGTGTGCGCACTGCTGCACGGCCGCTATATCGCCACTGTCTTCGCGCCGACCGAGCAGCAGATCCGGCAGAAGTCGGCTGCCCAGTACAGCCTGCTGGAGCTGGCCGAATGACCGCGCAGTTGCGCCCGGGTGCGGTCTTCGCCGGGTATGTGATCGAGCGAGTGCTCGGCAGTGGTGGCATGGGCACCGTCTACGCCGCGCGTCATCCGCGACTCCCGCGCTGGGATGCGCTCAAAGTGCTCGGTGACGCGCACAGCACCTCCGCGGAATTCCGGGCCCGGTTCGTCCGGGAGGCCGAACTGGCTGCCCGGATCGACCATCCGAATGTGGTTGCGGTCCACGACCGCGGGGTGGACCAGGGCGTGCTGTGGATCGCGATGCAGTACGTGGCAGGCACTGATGCCGCTTCCGTACTGCGCAATGGCCTGCCCGATCCGCGGCTGGCATTGCACATCGTCACCTACGCCGCCGCCGGTCTGGACGCGGCCCACCGCGCCGGACTGCTGCACCGCGACGTCAAGCCCGCCAACTTGATGCTGGAATCGCGTGCGGGCGAGCCGGACCGGGTGCTGGTCGCCGATTTCGGCATCGCCAAATCCGGCGCCGACGGCACCGCACTGACCGAGTCCGGCGCTTTCCTGGCCACCCTCGCCTACGCCGCGCCGGAACTGATCCGGCTCGACGCCGTCGATCACCGCGCCGACCAGTACTCGCTGGGCTGCACGCTGTATGAGCTGCTCACCGGCCGCAAGCCGTTCCCCCGTGACACACCCGCCGCCGTCATCAACGCCCACCTGACCGCGCCGCCGCCCCGGCCCACCGAGCTGAATCCGCGCCTTCCACCCGCCGTCGACGCGGTGATCGCCCGCGCGCTGGCCAAGAACCCCGATGACCGTTACGCCAGCTGCGGCGCCCTCGCCGCGGCCGCGTCCGCGGCATTCGGCACGCCGGTGCCTCCGGCGGCGCGCGCCGGGCAGCCCGAGGCGTTGCTGCCGCGGAATCCACCGATCGGACAACTCGGCGCGTCACCGGGCGTCGGCGTGTCCAGTGGTGCGCCAGGAGTTTCGCGCGGCGTGCCGGCAATGACAGGCGGATCGCCGGGTACACAGGGCGCTTTGCACGGCGCACGCAGCGTGCAGGGGCGTGCGCCGGAGACTCCGGGAGGAGTACACACACAGGCTATTTCGCACGGTGCACGGCAGGGGTGGGTTTCCGGCGGCGGCTCGACCGTCGACCGACCGCGCAGGCGGCGGTCGCTGGTGGCCGGAGCGGCCGTCGTGGTCACCGTCGCCGCACTCGCCGTGGGGATCGTCGCGCTGAACCGGGACGACGCGAGGACCCCCGAGATCGCTGCGACATCGGCGGCCCCGACGACGGCCGCCGAATCGCCATGGAAGGCCCACGAGTACATCGTGCGCGCGTTTCCCGAGCTGCTCCCGAAGACTCCGTTCACCAGTGGGTATCAGGGCACCCGGTGCGCCGCGATCGACAAGAACTACGACCCCGTACCGCTGGACCAACTCGGTGACATGGGCACCCTCAGCTGCAACGGCGATCGCGCTCCGGTCGAGCGGATGACGGTGGCCTGCAAAGGCAATCGCGCACCGGGCACCGCCGGTAAGTTCGACGACGCCTTCGCGACCAGGGAAGAGTTGTGGGAGCGGCCGTCGGGCCGGGGGCGGATCGTCATCCAGGACATCCCCGGCCGCGTTCCCGGTACCGTCGCCGGCGCGCTGAGCATCCAATTCGACGACACCGCCCGCAACTTCTGCCTGATCGTCGTCCTCGGCGGGACGGACGGCACCGACCTCTACAACCGCTGGTGGGTGAACGCCCCGCTCTGACTCACCACCACGGTGCCGGCCGGTGGCGCTCCCAGTGCAGGACCGATTCGAGCTGCGCCGCAACAGAGATGAGCAGGGGCTCGGTGTTCGCGGTGCCCATCAGTTGCGCGCCGATCGGCAGCCCGGTCTCGGTGAAGCCCGCCGGCACGTTCACACTCGGCCAGCCGAGGACGTTCCACGGCCACGTATACGGGCAGGCGCCGGTGATGAGCGCATTGGTCGAGCTCACGCCGATACCGTCGATGTCCTCGGCGCGAGGTGCGGGAGTAGCGGTGGTGGGCGCGAGCACCAGGTCGTAGTCGTGGAAGAAGCCGCCGATCCGCTTGTGCAGCAATGGTTCCAGGCGGCGGGCGGCGAACAGTGCCGGACCGTCGAGCAGTCGTCCGATGCGCGCGTTGGCGGTGGTTCGTGGATCGACGACGGCGCCGGGCATCGCACGATGCACTCGGCTGATCCCGGCCATCGAGCGCGGCAGGAACGACGCGCCGACCAGCAGACCGTAGTGCAGATCGGCCACGGTCACCGTGTGTCCCAGTTCGCGCAGGGTGCCCGCCATCGCGTGCACGGCTGCCGCGATCTCGGGATCGAGTGCTGTCCTGGTCGCGGTGAACGGAATGTTCAGGGACACCGCGATTCTCAGCTTGCCCGGGTCGCGCCCGACTGCAGCGCGCGCGTCGATCGGTGTCGGGGTGTGCAGGTCACCGTCGTGCGGGCCGGCGGCCACGTCGAGCAACAGGGCGGCGTCGGCCACCGTGCGCGCCAGCGGTCCGTTGACGGTGAGCCCGTGGAACGCCTCCGGCAGCGGCCAGGTGGAGATCCGGCCGCGTTGCGGTTTGATGCCGACCAGATTGGTCCACGCCGCTGGGATCCGCACCGAACCCGCGCCGTCGGATCCTAATGCGGCAGGGACCATTCCGGCCGCGACCGCCGCCGCCGAACCGCCCGAGGAGCCACCCGGCGTACGGGTGCGGTCCCACGGATTGCGGGTGTGCCCGAAGGCCGCGCCGCTGGTGAACGGCAGCTGGCCGAGTTCGCACGTGTTGGCCTTGCCGACGATCACCGCACCCGCCGCACGCAACCGGCGCACCGATTCGGCGTCATCGGTGGCGGTAGGGAACTCGCCGCCGCATCCGAAGGCGGTGGGCTCACCGGCCACATCGGTGTCGTCCTTGACCGCGACCGGTACCCCCAGCAGCGGTAACCGGACACCGGCGGCCAGCCGCGCGTCGGCCTCGGCGGCATCGCGCAGGGCGGCCGCCCGACGCACCACCCGGAAGGCATTGAGCGTCGGCTGCGACGCCTCGATGCGGTCGAGTGCGTCGGTGACGGCGGCGACCGAACTGGTCGTGCCGCCGGTCAGGGCCGAGGCGAGTTCGGCGAGGCCGAGGTCGGCCGGTGGCGGCGCGATGCGGTCGGGCGCGGACATGTGAACTCCGTCTCTGCAGGTAGTCGCCTCGACGCTATCCCTCAACTGGTCACTCGTCCACATACCCTAGGTGGATATTCCAGCCTAGACATACATACGGTATGTATGTGACAGTGGTGAGGCCAAGCTTTCGATCAGGGGAGGACCCCATGGGAATCAGCTCAGCACTCGGCCCGGCGCACGACCTCACGCTGTCGTCGGGCCGCATCCGCTATCACGACACCGGAACAGGATCGCCGGTCGTCTTCGTCCACGGCCTGCTCGTCAACGCCGATCTGTGGCGCGGTGTCGTTCCCGGCCTCGTCGCGGCCGGACATCGCTGCCTCACACCCGACTGGCCGCTCGGCTCGCATTCGATTCCGATGCCCGACGCCGACCTCACACCCGTCGGCCTGGCCGACCTGATCGCGGAGTTCCTCGACGCGCTCGACCTCACCGACGTCACGATCGTCGCCAACGACACCGGCGGCGCGCTCACCCAGCTCCTGATGACCCGCCACCCGGAGCGGATCGGCCGCGTCGTCCTCGCCGCCGTCGACTGCTACGAGGTCTTCCCGCCGCAGCCCTTCACGACCCTGATCCGCCTGGCGAAGATCCCCGGCGCCGTTGCCGCGTTGCTCGCCCCGTTGCGCTGGCGGCCCGCACAGCGACTGCCGCTCGCCTTCGGCTGGGTGACCAAACACGCATTGCCTCAACCGATCGCGGAGTCCTACCTCGGTCCAGCCCGGCGCGACGTCGCGATCAGAGCGGACCTGCGTCGCTTCGCCGTGGGCGTGGACGCCCGGCACACCATGGCGGCCGCCGAACGGTTCGCCGAGGTCGATCTGCCGGTCCTCGTCGTCTGGTCCACCGAGGACAAGCTGTTCCCGATGTCGCTGGCCCATCGGCTGGTCGCCGACCTGCCGCAGGCGAGCCTGCGTACCGTCGGCGATTCCTACACCTTCCTGCCCGAGGACCAGCCGGAGTTGCTCGCCGAACTGATCGTGGAGTTCACTCGGCTGCATGCAGCGCCGTAGTCAGGAGGACCGCTCCCGCACCACCCGCGCCGCACTCGAGCGGGCAGGCCGTGACCTGTTCGCCCAGCGCGGCTTCGCCGGTACCTCCGCCGAGCAACTGGTGGCGGTCGCCGGCGTCACCCGCGGTGCCCTGCACCACCACTACGGCGACAAGCGCGGGCTGTTCCTCGCGGTGCTCGAACAGATCGAGACCGAGGCCACGGCAGAGATCGCGAGCGCGATCGACGCGGTCGACCCCGGTGACGTCGTCGCGGGCATGACGGTCGGTCTGGCCTGTTTCCTCGATATCTGCGGCCGCCCGGAGATGGTGCGCATCGTCCTGATGGACGCCCCGACGGTCCTGGGCTGGCCCGCCTTTCGTGAGTTCGAGTCCCGGCACGGGCTCGGTCTGATCACCGCCGAACTCCAGCGCGCCGTCGATTCCGGCATCGTCCCCGCTGTCCCGGTCCCGGTGCTCGCGCAGCTGCTGCTCAGCGCGATCACCGAAGCCTCGCTCATCGTCGCGCACGCCGAGGACCCCGACCGCGCCCGCGCCGAGACCCAGCAGTCGCTGCTGTTGCTCATCACCGGTCTGCTCAGGCCGAGCTGACCGCTGGGAGGGGAGTCCGCCGTGTCCGTGGACGCGGTGTCGGGGCGACGTGGAAGACTGGGCGCGTGCGGTTGTATCGGGACGAGGCGGTGGTGGTCCGTCAGCACAAGCTGGGCGAGGCCGATCGCATCGTCACGCTGCTGACCAGGCAACACGGGCTGGTGCGCGCCGTCGCCAAGGGTGTGCGGCGGACCAAGTCGAAGTTCGGTGCCCGGCTCGAGCCGTTCGCTTACATCGACGTGCAGTTGCACCCGGGCCGCACCCTCGACATCGTCACCCAGGTCACCACCGTCGAAGCGTTCGCCGCCGACATCATCGACGACTACGGCCGCTACACCACCGCCTGCGCGATCCTCGAGACCGCCGAGCGTCTCGCCGGTGAGGAACGCGCCCCCGCCCCGAAACTGCACGCGCTCACCGCGAGCGCTTTGCGTGCCATCGCCGCGAAGCAGCGCCCCCACGAGCTGATCCTCGACGCATACCTGTTGCGCGCCATGGGTTTCGCCGGGTGGGCACCCGCGCTCGACGAATGCGCCCGCTGCGCGACCCCCGGCCCGCACCGCGCCTTCCACGTCGCCGCCGGTGGCGCGGTGTGCGTGCACTGCCGCCCACCCGGCGCGAGCACGCCCGCCGCGGGCGTGCTCGACCTGCTCGTCGCGCTACTCAAGGGGGAGTGGGCCTATATCGCGGAGGTTCCCGACAATGTGCGCCGCCAGGCCAGCGGTCTGGTCGCCGCCCATCTGCAGTGGCATCTCGAACGCCAGCTGCGCACCCTGCCGCTGATCGAGCGCAGTCGTGTCGAACCCGGCGCCGCGACGGCCGGTCGCGCGGGCTGAGAGTCGGAGCGCGTGCGGGGCTCGGTGAGGGATCGGGCATCGACGGGGGAGCCCGTGTTGTCGTGTGGTCCGGCCGCGATGTCGGAGCCCGTGCGGAGGGCAGCGGGGGATCAGGCAGGATGGAGGCCGTGATCCTCCGTCGTGACCCCGCCGCTGGGAGCAGCTCGACCCGCACCGTCCGTCCGCCGTCGCAGCACCCCTCCGGTGCCCGCCCGCCGGCCATTCCGCCGGAGCTGGTGCCCAACCACGTCGCGCTGGTGATGGACGGCAACGGACGCTGGGCTCAAGAGCGTGGTCTGCCGCGCACCGCCGGCCACGAACGCGGCGAGGCCGTGCTCATGGACGCGGTCGAGGGCTCCATCGAGATCGGCGTGAAGTGGCTGTCGGCCTACGCCTTCTCCACCGAGAACTGGCGCCGCAGCCCCGACGAGGTCCGCTTCCTCATGGGCTTCAACCGCGACGTGATCCGCCGCCGCCGCGACGAGATGCACGAGATGGGTGTGCGGGTCCGCTGGGCCGGGCGCCGACCGCGCCTGTGGCGCAGCGTCATCAAGGAACTCGAGGTGGCCGAGGAACTCACCAAGGACAACGACGTGATGACGCTGACCATGTGCGTCAACTACGGCGGTCGCGCCGAAATCGCCGACGCCGCACGCGAAATCGCGCGCCGGGTGGCGGCGGGGGAGATCGACCCCGAGAAGGTCGACGAGTCGACCGTCGCCCGCTACCTCGACGAGCCGGACATGCCCGATGTGGACCTGTTCCTTCGCCCCTCGGGTGAGTTCCGCAGCTCCAACTTCCTCATCTGGCAGGCCGCCTACGCCGAATTCGTTTACCAGGACACGCTTTTCCCCGACTTCGACCGGCGTAACCTGTGGGCCGCGTGCCTGGAATACGCCAAGCGCGACCGCCGTTTCGGTGGAACCAAATGAGCGACGGAGCCGACATGGACGCCACGGTCACCCCCGAACTGGACCTGCAGGCGCGCACCGGCGCCTGCCTGCAGATGCAGGACGTCGACGTGCGCGTGGACGCCGACGGTTCGCTCGGTTTCGAGTACGACGGCGCGCTGTCGTCGATCCGCGCCGTCACCCTGGCGCCCGGCCTCACGGTCCTGTCGATGACGTGTGTGCTGGCCTGGGACCGACCGCTCAAGCCGCAACTGCACAAGCGGGTCGCCGAACGTAATGCCGAGATCCAGTTCGGTTCGGTCACCCTGATCTCGCGCGGCAAGCTGGCCGACATCATCCTGCGCTACACGTTCCCGGCCGAGGGCCTCGACGATCAGGCCCTCACCACCATGCTGCTGCTCACGCTGTCCGGCGCGAGCAAGGCCAGGCAGGGTCTGCTCGCACCGTAGCCGCTAGCTGCTCGGCTTCCAGGTGATCTTGCCACCCTGGAAGTCCTGGGCCTTGCCGCCCTGGTAGTCGTATTCGTCGCTGGTCGGGTAGCCGTAGCGGCCGTTCTCGCCGCCCGCGCGGATCCAGTCGGCCTGGATGCTGCCCCATACCGCGTGCGCGCCGGTGGTCGAGGACCAGTAGATGGCGCCGGTGGGGAACATGGTGAACTGGCCGTCGGCCTTGCCCGCCTTGGCCACATCGGTGAGCGGGAAGCCGAGCGGGCTGGACTCCCAGCCCAGGGCCGCCCACTTGTCCTTGATCGGGCCGCTGATCTGGTGCGCGCCGGTGCCGACGGACCAGTAGATCGAGCCGCGCTGGAAGTGGTTGAACCGGCCGTTGCCCGCCGGGGTGGACAGTTCGCGGGTGACCGGGTAGCCGAGGGTTCCCGACTCGTTGCCGAGGGCCGCGTACTTGTCGCGGATCTGCCCCGCGACGGTGTTGGCGTTGGTGTCGGGGTGCCAGTAGATCGCCGCGTTGTTGGCGAAGGTCTGGTACTTGCCGCCCGCCGCCGCGTCGGCCTCCGGGCCGGTGGGGTCGCCGAGCGCGGCACCGCCCACCTGGTCGTATTCGATTTCGATCGCACCGCCCACCTCGAATGCGCCGATCATCCTCGCCTGTGCCGTCCCGGCGGCGGCAGCGGCTGCCACGGTGACGGCGGCCAGGACGGTCAGGCCGCGTGTGCGAAGCGTTCGTCGGTGTAGTGCCACAGGAAACTCCCTGGTCGGATCGATATCGGCGATGTCCGGCGCACGGGACCCCCTCCGGTGCCGCCCCCGAACCTACCCCGAACGCGCCGGTCTCAACAGTGAGGTTCCTGACAACAGCTACGGTCGCGGCCCGGGAAGCATCACGTCGACGCCGCGCGCGAAGTCCTCCGGCGTCACGTCGTCGAGCAGCAGATGCTGGAGGATGAAACCCGGTAGGAGGCCGATCAGTGTCTTGGCGAGGGCGTCGACATCGGTGTCGGCCGGGACCCAGCCGAGCTCGCGCATCCTGGTCGCGTACTCGACCCACAAATCCCGCATCCCCGCGATCGACTCGCGCACCGGGATCGCGGCGGCGTCGGGCTGGACCATCGCCAGCGCCCACACCTGCGGTGCGAGCCGCAACGGTCCGTCCGGGCCGCTGCGCGCGACGATCTCGCCGGTGAGCATGCGAACCACCTCGGCCGGGGTCGGCGGTTTCTCTGCCCTGATCTTGTTGGCGAGCAGCTCGCGCAGGGGTCCGAGCGTGCGGGCGACGAGCGCCCAGATGATCTGGTCCTTGCTCGCGAAATACCGGTAGACAGCGCCCGCCGACATCCCCGATTCGGTGAAGACGTCCTGCATGGACGTCTCGTGGAAGCCCTTGCGGGCGAAGCACAGTTGCGCGGCATCGAGGATCTGCTGCCTGCGGCGTTCCAGGTGTTCTTCGCTGACTCGGGGCATGACTAAAAGTAAAACGAATACTCGTTCTTGACAAGCGAGCGAGGGCGGTGTCATCGTTGAGCCAACAAAAAGAACGAACATTCGCTTTTAGGGAGAAATGCCATGACGATCACCCGCCGAGCGGTCGGTCTCGGGCTCGCGGCCACCCTGCTGCAGGCTTTGATGCTGATTGCATTCGCCTGGCCCGCTGTCAATCTCGCCCCCCGCGACCTCCCGATCGCCGTCGCAGGCCCGCAGGCCGCGCAGGTCGGTCAGCAGCTGCAGCAGCGCAGCCCCGGCGCTTTCGAGGTCACCACCCTCGCCGACGCGGACGCCGCCCGCACCGCCCTCGCCGACCGCGAGGTCTACGGCGCGATCGTCACCGGTGGCGGCGCACCCCAGGTGCTCGTCGCCTCCGCCGCGTCACCGGCCGTCGCCCAGCAGCTCACCGCGCTGGCCCAGCAGTTCGGCGGCGCCACTTCCGTCCCGGTCCAAGACGTGATCGCCTCGGACCCCGACGACCCGCGCGGCGCGGGCTTCGGCGCGATGGTGCTCCCGCTGGTCATGTCCGGCATCGCCGCGGGCGTCCTGCTCACCCTGGTGGTCCCCACCCTCGGTGCCCGCCTGGCGGGTCTTGCCACCTTCGGCATCGTCGGCGGCCTCCTCAGCGCCCTGATCTTCCACACCTGGCTCTCGATCGTCCCCGGCTCCTACCCGACCCTCGCCGCCATCGCCGCCCTGGCCTCCTTCGCCGTAGCCGCGACCATCGTCGGCCTCGCCGCCACCATCGGCCGCGCGGGCATCGGCCTCGGCGCCCTCCTCATGCTCCTCATCGGCAACCCCTTCTCCGCCGCCACCTCCGCCCCCGAACTCCTCCCACAGCCCTGGGGCACCCTCGGCCAGCTCCTCCCACCCGGCGCCGCCGCCACCCTGATGCGCTCGATCGCCTACTTCGACGGCGCGGGAGCCACCTTCCCCCTCGTCATCCTCCTCACCTGGGCCATCGCCGGAATCGCCCTCCTCGGTCTGGGCGCACTCCGCACCCGCCAGCCCCACCCCACCGAAGCCCGCCAACCCGTCCCCGCCTGACCCCGAACCAAAGATGCTCCGCGCGAACACTTTCGCGTGGAGCATCTTTTGTGCAGGCGTGTGGAGTGCCCTGGCAATCTGCAGCCGGTCCGGCTATGAGAGTTCGTATGAGGTGCTTCGGCCGCTCGACGGGGAGCGATGCAGGATTCCGTAGTCGATCAGTTCGTTGATGTCGCGGAGGGCGGAGGCTTGGGAAGTTTTGGTGATGATCGCCCATTTACGAGAGGTGAGTTTCCCGTCGAAACCGTCGAGTATGCGGTTGAGCATGGCGATCTGGCGGACGTTCAGGGGGGTGCTGTGCCATGTGCGCCAGAAGGTGGCCTTCGCGAGCGCGGCGTCGATTGTTTTGTCCGCCTGGATGATCGACTGGTGGAGGGCATCGAGAAACCACGAGAGCCAGCCGGTCACGTCGAGGCTTCCGCGCTGGGTCTTTTCGAGGACGGAGTAGTAGTTCTTGCGGTCGCGCTGGATCTGGGCCGAGAGGCTGTAGAAGCGGCGGGGGCTGGATTCGGACCTGGCGAGGGCGAGGTCGCCTATGGCACGGGCGATTCGGCCGTTTCCATCATCGAACGGGTGGATGGTGACGAACCACAGGTGCGCGAGTCCGGCTTTCAGGATCGCGGGTTCGGCCGTGTCCGCATCGAGCCATTCCAGGAATCGGCGCATATCGGTATCGATGCGGGTGGCCGGTGGCGCTTCGAAGTGGACGCGCTGTTTGCCGTACGGTCCGGAGATCACCTCCATCGGGCCGGTTTCGTCGGTGCGCCAGTCGCCGACGCGGATCCGTGAAATGCCCGAATATCCGGTGGGGAAGAGCCCCGCGTGCCAGCCGAACAGTCGCTCGGCGGTCACGGGTTGTTCGTAGTAGCGAGTGGCACCGAGGATCATGTCGACGACACCGTCGACCTTGCGGTCCGACTGAGCGGCGGCACCGATGTCCACACCGAGTCTGCGTGCGATGGACGACCGAACCGACACCGCATCGAGTAACTCGCCCTCGATGGCGCTCGACTTCACCACGTCGGCGGTGAGGGCCTCGAGCCCAGCACGTTCCTGTGTCAGGGCGTCGGTCTCCGCGAGGCGACCGTGCAGGCGACCTTGAGCGAGCGCGACGGCCGCTGTCGGCTTGGCCAGCAGTGCAGCGTCGTACGTGAGGCGGGGCCAATCCGCCGCCTCCCAGATGTACGTACTGCCTGCCATGCAGCGATTCTACGCCTATTCGCTGCAAAATATGAAGCGAATAGGCTGTGTAATCGCTGCACGACAAGTCGACCTCCGGCCCTCCGCAACCGGGTACGTTTCTCGCGGAGCGCGAGGTGTCGACGCCGGGTCGCCAGTCAGTACACGTTTCGGCTCGCCTGACATACAGGCGATTTCTCTTCATGGAGGCCTCATGGACGGCTCGGCGGACTTGTGCCGTGATTTCGGGTGGTGGCTGGAAAGAGCGAGTTGTAGTGGTGAGGTTGTCGCTTCGCAGACTGCGTTCTGATGGTTTCATCGTGACTTGATTGACAGTCGAAGATGTTCTGGGTGAACGACTTTCAGGCAGTGAGAGTGTCCTGCTCGGGTGTGAGAGGATGCGGATATGTTCGAAGCGTTGGGTAGTTTGTTTGCGTTCGTTCTGGTTTTCGGGGGGATCATTCTCGCGATCGTGAAGATGTCGTCGGGTTCTCGACGGCCGCCTGTTCGTGGTGGGGTGCCGCCGTATTACCCGGGGCAGGTGCCGCCGGTGGGGCAGCAGTTCCCGCAGC
>NZ_JACBIU010000014.1:0-98220 GCF_013839555.1 Nocardia sp. GTS18
AATGAGTTATGTAACATACACCAGAGTATTTGTGTATGTTACTGTGGCTGCTAGAACGTGTCTCTAGCAGATGTATTTTACGTATTCGCATAGATATGTATACACCTCTCTATTCGTGGGCAGCGTCAGATGTGTATAAGGGGCGCCAGCACCTCTACGGCGACAACCAAGCAGGCGAAACCTCCTCGCCCGTCCCGCAGGCCGCGAGGGGCTCGCACCCCGGCGGTCCCGCGTACGGCGGTCAACCGGGCGAAGCCTCCTCGCCTGTCCCGCTCCCCGGCGCCGCGAGGGGCTCCCATCCCGGCGGTCCCGCGTACGGTGGCGGTCGGCCGGGCGAGACTTCGTCGCCGGTCCCGCAACCCGGCGCTTCTCATTCCGGTCCTGCTTACGGCGGCGGTCGTCCTGGTGAAACCTCTTCGCCTGTCCCGCAATTCGGTGGTCCCGGCGACGCCCAGCGCGGCCCGCTGGTGCCGCCGCGCAGTGCACCGACCCAGCGCTACTCCGGGGAGTACCCGGTGCCGGGTGGGCAGCCGCCCGCTGCTTTCGGTTCCCACCAGAGCCCGGGTGACCGTCCGGCTCCACCTGCCCGGCTGGTCTCCCCGCCGGTCCCGGGTGGCACCGGGCCGAACCCGCTCCCCGGCACCGAACTCCCCGATCGCAACCCCGGCTTCGGCTCTCCCGCAGCCCCTTTCGGTGCCGAGAACGGCCCGGAACCACGTCCGGGTCAGCCGTACGGGCCGCGACCGGGCGACAGTTCGAACGCGCCCGCGACCCAGAAGTTCGACGCGGATCGATTCGGCCCTGCCGCCGGGCAATTCGACGACGAGCGATTCCCGGGGTCCGATCACGCACCGGATTCCCGGTCCGGTGGCGCGGCCAATCCGTTCGGTCCGTATGCGGCGGAGGCGAGTTCGGCGCACGGTGGTGATCGGTTCGGTCCGGACAGTGGTGACCGGTTCTCGCCCGACGACGACCCGGCTTCGGGAGTGCCGCGGCGTCCGGACGCCTTCGGTCCGCCGACCGAGCAGTACGACCCACGGTCCGCCGACGACCAGCGAAAAGACCGGCCCGGGGACCGTCGGGACCCGGCCCAGCCGGGCAGCGGCAACCACTTCGCCCCGCCCACCGAAGTATTCGGTCCGGAGCATCGGCGGTCGGCGCCCACTGAGCACTACGGCCAGAACGATCAATTCAGCCCGCCCACCGAACAATTCGACCCGGCGGACATCGGTGACCAGCGGTCCGCGCAGACCCGGCACTACCCGGACGCCCAACGCTCCGCGCCCACCGAGCACTACCCCGGTGGCCCGGAGGCGCGCCGCTCTGCTCCGACCGAGCACTACGGATTCGACGGGCCTGACTCACAGCGCTCTCAGCCGACCGAGCATTACGGCTTCGACGACCCGGATCCCCAGCGTTCCCAGCCCACCCACCAATACCGTGGTGGCGCGGCGCCCTTCGGTGCGCACAATGCCGTCGACCCGGCGAATCCGTACAACGAGCAGGCCGCCTACTCCCAGTACGACGACCAGCAGGCCTACGGCGACCACGCCTACCGCGACAACGACGGCCCCTACGGCCCCGAACCGGCTTATGTCCCGGAACCCACCTGGTCCCAACAGGACTCGAACCGTCGATCCATGCTGCTGCCGGTCCTCGTCGGCGTGCTCGCCGTCATCGTCGTCGCCATCGGCGGGGCGATCGGCTGGCGGCTGATGTCGGCCACCGACTCCAGTGACACCGCGGGCGCGCCGTCCACAGCGTTGGTACCCGCCGGACCCACCGGCACCACCGCGCCACGGGCGACCACCGCCGCACCGACCACCTCGGCCGGCCCGGTCACCTTGCCCGCGGGTGCGCAACCGTGCGAATCCGGCTCAGCCAGTGGCAGTTTCAGCAAGGCCGCGGTCGGCAACACCGTCACCAGTTGCCCGTTCGCACAGGCTGTCCGCGAGGCGTACGCGGGCGGTGGCAGCGCGAGCGGCGCCCGCGAGGTGGTGGCGACCAGCCCGGTGACCGGACGCACCTACACGATGACGTGCACGCCCGCGGGCAAGCTCGTCACCTGCACCGGTGGCGAGAACGCGGTCGTCTACGTGTACTGACGACCGGCTTCGCACCACGCCGCGCCGACCTGCGGACGCAGATATGCGAATCGTTGCATACTGTCGGTATGGCTGATGACGACCAGTGGTACTACTGCCTCAAGCATCACAAGGCCGAGCAGGGCAAGTCCTGCTGGTACGGCGATCGGATGGGGCCGTACCCGGACCAGGCGACGGCCGAGCGGGCGCTCGAGATCGCGCGGGCACGCAACAAGGCCGCCGACGACGAAGACGACTAGACCCGGCCGGTTCGCCTACCGTCGTTCCGGCGACGACGAGCACCACTCGTCACCGACTGATCGGCACACCTGATGAGCAGAGTCACCGCACGGCGCAAGACCGTCCGGCTGTCACCGGCCGGGCGGGTCGAACGCCCCGACACCCTCGCGGTCGAGGAGCCCCTCGAGATCCGGGTCGACGGGCAGTCGCTCTCGGTCACCATGCGGACACCGGGCAACGACATCGACCTGGTGCACGGGTTCCTGCTCGGTGAGAACATCATCGGCGCCGCCGACGACATCGTCACCGCCCGCTACTGCGCGGGCACCGACAGCGAGGGCCGCAACACCTACAACGTGCTCGACGTGCGACTGCGCGATCCCGTGCCGCTGCACCCGCGCAACCTCGTCACCACCGGCGGCTGCGGCCTGTGCGGCAAGAGCGCCCTCGACGAGGTGCGCACCCACACCCGCTTCCCGCTGCCGCCCGCGGTTCCGGCCATCGGCACCGAGGTGCTGACGCGGTTGCCCGGCCTGCTGCGCGAAGGTCAGAAACTCTTCGACGCCACCGGCGGCCTGCATGCGGCGGGCCTGTTCACCACCGACGGCACGCTGCTCGCCCTGCGCGAGGACATCGGCAGGCACAACGCCGTCGACAAGGTGATCGGCTGGGCGGTGCGGGAGAACCGGATCCCCGCGCACGACCTGGTGCTCGTGGTGAGCAGCCGGGCCTCGTTCGAACTGGTCCAGAAGGCCGTGATGGCGGGCATCCCGATGCTGGCCGCGGTATCGGCGCCGAGTGCCCTCGCCGTCGACCTCGCCGTGGAGTCCGGATCGACGTTGCTCGGATTCGTACGTGGCGAATCGATGAACATCTACTCGGGTGAAAACCGTGTGACCTGACGGTTTACGGACGAAGTGGGCGTTGGGCCATACAGCCCAGTACGGTGTCGGACACGGCTACCCAGCACCGAAAGCCCGGGGGAGTTCACAAACGAAAATGCTTCACATCATGACGAACAACCGACGCCACCCGATACGGGTGGCGCTGTCAGCACTGCTGGGCGTTGCCGTATTGGTCACCGCGGGCTGTGGTTCCGACAGCAGCCCCGCCGCACCGCAGGTCACCACGAAGAGCCCGGCCACCTTGCCGGGCGGTCCGGTGACAGCCGAGGTCTCCGTCGCGGTGCCAGGCAGCCTGGCCGCCGACTTCGCCGATCTGCAACGCGGGCTCCGCGGCAGCGTGGGGATGGCGATCATGCCGGTCGCCGGGACCAAGATGGTCACCTTCGGCGACTGGACGACCGGCCCCGCCTGGTCGACGATCAAGGTGCCGCTCGCCATCGCGGTCTCGCGTCGCAGCAGCGCCTACAACTCGTCGGTGAATGCCGCCATCACCGCCTCCGACAACGCCGCCGCCGATGCTCTGTGGTCGACCTTCGGCGACAACGCCGACGCGGCCGCCGCGGTGGAAGGGGTCCTGCGCGAGGGCGGCGACGCCACGACGACCGTGCCGACCGTGCGTACCCGCTCGGACGCCTCCATCTACGGCCAGGCCGAGTGGGCGCTGGCCGATCAGGTCCGGTTCGCCGCCCAGCTGCCGTGCCTGCCACAGAGCGAGCGGGTGGTGGGTTTGATGCAGCAGATCGTGGTCAGCCACCGCTGGGGCCTCGGGGCATTCACCAGCGCCGAGTTCAAAGGCGGGTGGGGACCGGATACGGCCGGAAAATACCTGGTCCGCCAGTTCGGGCTGATCGATTCGCCCTCGGGCCGCATCGCGGTTGCCTTTGCCGCCAAACCCGATTCGGGCGCTTTCGCCGACGGTATGACCATGCTCGACAAGCTGGCGACCCTGCTCTCGGGTCACCTCGACGAGCTCGCCGGAGGCCACTGCCCCTGATCCGTCCCGGTGCGGCAAGATGAACGCCATGCGCATCGGAGTCTTGACCGGAGGCGGAGACTGTCCAGGGCTGAACGCGGTGATCCGGGCGGTGGTCCGAACCGCGAACGGCCGCTACGGCGACGCGATCGTCGGGTTCCAGGACGGTTGGCGAGGCCTACTCGAGGACCGCAAGATCCGCATCCACAACGACGACCGCACCGACCGGCTGCTCACCAAGGGCGGCACCATGCTCGGTACCGCCCGCACCAACCCCGACGTCCTGCGCGCCGGGCTGCCACGCATCCAGCAGACCCTCGACGACAACGGCATCGAGGCCCTGATCCCGATCGGCGGCGAAGGCACCCTCACCGCGGCCAGCTGGCTGGCCGAGGAGGGTGTGCCGGTGGTCGGCGTGCCCAAGACCATCGACAACGACATCGACTGCACCGATGTCACCTTCGGCCACGACACGGCGCTGTCGATCGCCACCGAGGCCATCGACCGCCTGCACACCACCGCCGAATCGCATCAGCGGGTGATGCTCGTCGAGGTGATGGGACGGCACGCGGGCTGGATCGCCCTGAACTCCGGCATCGCCGCGGGTGCGCACCTGACGCTGGTACCCGAGGAGCCCTTCGATGTCGCGCAGGTGTGCGCGATGATCAAGTCCCGCTTCCAGCGCGGCGAGAAGAGCTTCATCTGTGTCGTCGCCGAAGGCGCCCACCCCGCACCGGATTCCGGGTTCACGTTGCGGGAAGGCGGGATCGACGAATTCGGGCACGAACGGTTCACCGGTGTCGCCCAGCAGTTGGGCTCCGAGATCGAGCGCCGGATCGGCAAAGAAGTCCGCACCACCGTGCTCGGCCACGTCCAGCGCGGCGGCAGCCCAACACCCTACGACCGGATCCTGGCCACCCGCTTCGGCGTGCACGCGGCAGAGGCCGTGCATGCCGGACATTTCGGGATGATGGTCGCCCTGCACGGCACGACCATCGGTCTGGTCCCGCTGTCGGAGGCGACCAAGCAGCTCAAACGGGTTCCGGCCGAACGGCTCAGCGAGGCGCAGGCCTTCTTCGGCTGAGGCTGCCTGGCGAGGCGTTGCGTGGAGTTGTCGGTGGGCGTCGGTACCGTGGTTTCATGCGCACCGGTCGAGTGTTCGTTTCGGTTCTTGCAGTCCTCACCGCCCTGGTCGGCGGATGCTCCGGGTCCACATCGGATTCCGGGGAAACCACCGTGCACGGCAACTGGAACGGCGGGATCGAGGTGCCGGGGCAGACGATCCCGATCGGGGTGAGTTTCGCCGAAGACGGTTCGGCCACCCTCGACATCCCCATCCAGGGGCTGCGTGACGCGCCGCTGAAAGATGTTGTCGCCGAGCCGGATCGAGTCGAGTTCGCCCTCCCCGACGCGCCGGGCGACCCTCGGTTCCGCGGCAAGCTCGAGGGGGAGCAGATCACCGGTGACTGGTCGCAATCGGGCCAGTCGGCGCCACTCACGCTGCGGCGCGGCAAGATCGAGAACGTCGCCCGTCCGCAGGACCCGAAGCCGCCGTTTCCCTACCGCAGCGAGGACGTCACCTATCGCAGCGGCGACATCACCATCGCGGGCACGCTGACCGAACCCGAAGGGCCAGGCCCCTTCCCGGCGGTGCTGATGATCACCGGCAGCGGCCCGCAGGACCGCAACGAGGAACTGCTCGGGCACCGCCCGTTCCTGGTGCTCGCCGACACCCTCACCCGCGCGGGCTACGCCGTGCTGCGCACCGACGACCGCGGCGTCGGCGGTACCGGCGGCAAACTCGACGACGCCACCTACGACACCCTCGCCGGTGATGCCGCGGCCGGTGCGGCGTTCCTGCGCGAGCGGCCCGAGATCGACGACGCGAAGGTCGGCCTGTTCGGCCACAGCGAGGGCGGTTACCTCGCACCGCTGGTCGCGGCTCGGCCCGGCAGCGATATCGCTTTCGCGATCCTGATGGCGGGCCCGTCGGTGCCCGGCGCCGACGTGCTGATCGAACAGAACAAGGTCATCATGGCCGCCTCGGGCGCGCCCCAGGACAAGATCGACCAGCAGGTCGACTACCTCACGAAGTGGACCGCGATGCTGCGCGCCGGTGACCTCGAGGGCGCCCAGGTGTACTCCCAGCAGCACAACGAGTCCTTACCCGAGAACGAGCGCGCACCGAAGGAAGCCGTCGACTCGTTCAACACCCCCTACATGACCTCGTTCATGACCTTCGACCCACAGCCGTCACTGCGTGCGTTGCGCGTGCCGGTGCTCGCCTTCTTCGGCGGCAAGGACCTGCAGGTTCCCGCCGCCCAGAGCGAGGGGCCCATGCGCGAGGCGCTGGCGGGCGCGCCCGACCCGACGGTGCACACCTTCCCCGGCCTCAACCACCTGATGCAGCCCACCGAGACCGGCAACCCCAGCGAATACTCGAGCATCGAAACCACCGTCGATCCGGCCGTTCTCACCTACGTCACCGACTGGCTCACCCGCCGTGTCCCGCCGCGCTAGGACCACCGGCCGCCGCCGTGAGCGGCTTACATAGACTGCTAGGCATGAGCGCACCCACGGTCGAGTTGATGGATTACGCCGATGTCATCTCCCGGTACGAGCCGGTGCTCGGCATGGAGGTCCACGTCGAGTTGTCCACGGCGACCAAGATGTTCTGCGGTTGCCCCACCGAGTTCGGCGCCGAACCCAATACCCAGGTGTGCCCGGTGTGCCTCGGGCTCCCCGGCTCGCTGCCGGTCGTGAACGAGAAGGCCGTCGAGTCGGCCATCCGCATCGGCCTGGCGCTGAACTGTTCGATCACCCCGTGGGGCCGGTTCGCGCGCAAGAACTACTTCTACCCGGATCAGCCGAAGAACTACCAGATCAGCCAGTACGACGAGCCCATCGCCACCGAAGGTTTCCTCGACGTGGTGCTCGACGACGGCAGCACATTCCGCGTCGACATCGAGCGCGCCCACATGGAGGAGGACACCGGCAAGTCGCTGCACGTGGGCGGTGCCACCGGCCGCATCCACGGCGCGAGCCACTCGCTGCTCGACTTCAACCGGGCGGGTGTGCCGCTGATCGAGATCGTCACCAAGCCGATCACCGGGGCGGGCGAACGCGCCCCCGAGGTGGCTCGCGCCTACGTCACCGCGCTGCGCGAGGTGCTGCGCTCGCTCAACGTGTCCGACGTGAAGATGGAGCAGGGCTCGCTGCGCTGCGACGCCAACGTGTCGCTGATGGCGATCGGTGCCAAGGAATTCGGCACCCGCACCGAGACCAAGAACGTGAACTCGCTCAAGAGCGTCGAGGTCGCGGTGCGCTACGAGATGCGCCGTCAGGCCGCGGTGCTCACCGCGGGCGGGGAGATCGTGCAGGAGACCCGCCACTTCAACGAGGCCGACGGGTCAACGTCGGCGGGTCGCCGCAAGGAAACCGCCGAGGACTACCGGTACTTCCCCGAACCCGACCTCGAGCCCGTCGCCCCGGCCGCCGAGTGGATCGAGGAACTGCGCGCCACCATCCCCGAGTACCCGTGGCTGGTCCGCGCGCGCATCCAGGCCGATTGGGGCCTGTCCGACGAGGTGATGCGCGACCTGGTGAATGCCGGTGCGCTCGACCTGATCATCGCCACCGTCGAGGCTGGTGCCCCGGCCAACGAGGCGCGCTCGTGGTGGGTCGCCTACCTCACCGAGAAGGCGAAGGAACGCGAGGTCGCCCTCGCCGATCTGCCGATCACCCCAGCCCAGGTGGCCGCTGTGATCGCCCTGGTCGAGGCCAAGACGGTGAACAACAAGGTCGCCAAGCAGGTCGTCGACTTCGTGCTGGCCGGCGAGGGCGAACCCGCTCAGATCGTCGAGGCCAAGGGCCTCGGCATGGTCAGCGACGACACCGCCCTGCAGGCCGAGGTCGAAAAGGCCCTCGCCGCCAACCCCGATATCGCCGACAAGATCCGCTCGGGCAAGGTCCAGGCGGCGGGCAAGATCGTCGGCGACGTCATGAAGGCCACCCGTGGCCAGGCCGACGCCGCCAAGGTCCGCGAACTGGTCCTCGCCGCCTGCAGCTGAAAACCGCGGTAGCCCAACTACTCTCACCGTCCAGGTGAGGGGGTTGGGCGCCCTGCCGTCGACCGGACGCGTGTGTCGCCAGGGCGTGCGGCTTTCGGCGGCACGCCCCGTCGGCCGCGGAACGCTTTAGTCCGGGCCGCCCGCACCGCCCTGCGGCGGTGGGATGCGCACCACGCGGTCGTCGAATTCGCCCGGGGTGCCGTCGGTTTTGTTGACCGTGCTCACCCACACGCTGCCGTCGGCACCGGCGGTGGCGCCGAGTAGCTTGCCGTACTTGTCCTGGGCGATCAGGGTGGGTGCCGTGGTGACCGCGAAGGTGCTCGGATCGGCGGTGACGGCGGCCAGTGCTTTGCCCTCGGTGAGGGCGACGGCCACGCCGTCGGTGGTCGCCGCGCACCCGCCGACACCGGGACGGTCGGGCCAGGTCCACGACACGGTGACGGTGCCGTCGGTGCCGAGATGCTGCAGGCGGTCCTCGGCGGCGGTGCGGTCGGTGACCCACATGCCGTCCTTGCCGTCACGGCACAGGTCACCGGCGCTGCCGATGCCTGAGGCGACCACCTGCGGAGTGTTAGCGCCCGAGGACGGTGAGTCCAACCGCAACAGTTTCCCCCCGAGCGAGCCCGGATCGGCCGCGGCGCCGGGGTTGCCCGCGTCACCGGTGAGGACCAGCAACTGGTTCGGTGTCGCCCATTCCAGCGCGCCGCGATTCCCGGTGGCGCCCTTGGGGATTCCGGTGAGAATCTCCTTCGGCGCGCCGTCGCGGGACAGGCGGACCACCCGGTTGTCGCTGCCGGTGGTGATGTAGGCGTACATCAGCCCGTCCTCGGAGAAGGTGGGCGACAAGGTGATATCGGAGATGCCACCGTCGCCCGACCCGTCGACGGGCAGCACCGCGACCTCCTCCGGCGGCGGCTGCGGAGTGCTCGCGTCGACCGGCGTCACCGACAGGATGCGACCGGTGCGGCGCTCGGCGACCAGCGCGCTGTCACCCACCGCGATCAGTCCGGCGGCCGAATCGAGGCAGGTGCCGATGACATTGGGATCGGGGTCGATACACGGTCCGGTCGGGCGCGGCGCCTGCGAGGGCGAGTCCTGTGGCGGCTTCGGTTCCGCGTTGGCACCGCCGATCGACGGCTCGGTGGTGAACGGGCTCGACGCCGACTCGTCGAAACGGGCACACCCGGCGACCAGAATCGTGCCGAGCGCCAACCCGACTGCCACGCGGCCCGCGAATACCGAACTCATGGTGCAGACGTTACCGGCAGTCGAGCGGGGCTGACACGCCTGATGCGGCGAAGGGCGGCGCACCGCGAGCCCACGTCCTAAGGTGAGACCGTGACCGACAAGTCGAACGACACTTCCCCCGACGACGCGACGGCGCGGGCCGGAGAGGCCGTATCCGCGGCGGGTCGGCCGGTGACCAGCCCCTACGATTCGCCGACCACGCAGATGCGCAAGCCCGACCCCAAGGACGTGCCGCGCACCGACGAGGACCTCGGCCTGGATCCCGGCGACGAGGTCCCCACCGCGAGCAGCGCCAAGACCGGCGCCGACCGCGACGACGACTACGGCTACGCGACGATCCCACCTGCGACGGCGGCATCGGCGGAATCGGTTCGCCTGCAGCGCCGTAACCGCGAGGCCCGGCGCGGCACCCTCGACTTCGGCTTGTTCGTGCTGCGCCTGGTGGTCGGCGGCACCTTCATCTACCACGGTCTGCAGAAGCTGACCGGCTGGTTCCACGGTCCCGGCATCGACGGAACCAAGGACATGATGGCCGGTGGCGGCTGGGACCACCCGTCGCTGGCCACCGCCCTGGTGATCGCCGGTGAACTCGGCGGCGGCGTGCTGCTTGTCCTCGGCCTGGCCACCCCGCTCGCCGCGGGCGCCGTCCTCGCGACCATCTCGAACGCCTGGATGTGGAAGCAGGGCATGATCCCTGGTTTCCAGTACAACGCGGCGACCAAGTCCGGCGTGGAGATCGACACCATTCTCGCCGGCGCGGCCCTGGCGATCATTCTCACGGGCCCCGGCCGCTGGTCCCTCGACCGCACCCGAGGCTGGGCCACGCGCCCCGCGTACGGCTCCTTCGTGGTGGTCCTGCTGGCCATCGCCGCCGCCATCGGCACCTACTGGTTCCTCCACGGCGGCAACCCCTTGAAGGGCATCGGCCCCTTCTGAGCTGATACGCCTCGCTGGTCCAATTCGATCCGGACTCAGGTCTGATTCGGTACGCGGCCGCAGGAGGTGCGTGGAGTCAGCCGGTACCCGGTGAGTTACCCATGTCCTTGCCTGGAGGCGGCGGAGCGGGTTCGGACAGGTGGGCGGTCATGGTGGCGTGGATATCGGCCAGGAACGCCTCGAATCGGCGCAGGTCCTCGGGGGAGTACTTTCCCATGACCGATTCTTCGACCTTCGTTCCCAGCGGGCCGAAGAAGTCGTTGGCGAGGGCGTGGATGCGTGGGGTGCTGCGCAGCGTGATGACGCGGCGGTCGTCGTGTTCGCGGCTGCGGACGATGTGACCGGCCTGCTCGAGCCGGTTCAGCAGCGCGGTGGTCGCGCTGTTGGACAACGAGATCCGCTCACTGAGGCGCGCCGGTGACAACGTGCTGCCACGTTCCTCGGCGCTGAGGATTTCGATCAATGCCTCGGCGTCGGTGGAGTGCAACCCGAGCCAGCCGGCGAAGCGGCGGGTGAACTCACGATAGTTCGCGCCGTACGCCCGCATGCCCTCGTGGATCCGTTCGTACCGGCCGTACGCCTCCGACTGGCTCATGGGTTCCTTTCGCATCGTTTGACATCCTATTGCCCAGAATCTACTTTGATGATGGAAATATTCCATCATGGAAATAGGAGTGACGATGAGTCAGGATTCGTCCGTTCGCCGATGGCTCGGCTTGATCGCCATCGCCCTCGGCGTGGCGTTGATCGTGGTCGACACCACGATCGTGAACGTGATCATCCCGTCGATCATCGAAGACCTGCGGACGGGTTCTGCCGAGGCGCAATGGATTCAGGAGTCCTACGCGATCGTCTTCGCGGCGCTGTTGCTGGTGGTGGGCCGGGTCGCCGACATCGTCGGTGCGCGCAGGATGTTCGTCACCGGTGTGGTGGTGTTCGGTGCGACGAGCATCCTGGCCGGGCTCGCACCGGACGGCGGCCTGCTGGTCGTCGCCCGGTTCCTGCAGGGTGCGGGCGCGGCGATGATCCTGCCCACCTCGCTGGCCCTGCTCAACGCCACCTTCACCGGCAAAGCGCGTGGTCAGGCGTTCGCCGTCTGGGGTTCCACGATCGGTGCGGCGGCGGCACTCGGCCCGCTGCTCGGTGGGTGGCTGGCCGAACACGCCTCGTGGCGTTGGGCATTCGGCATCAACGTGCCGCTGGCCGTGCTGATCGTGATCGGTGTGCTGACGTGTATCGCGCCGTCGCCGAAGGTGGCGGGCCGCCTCGATGTGTTCGGCTCCCTGCTGTCGGTGCTCGGGCTCGGGTTGCTCGCCTTCGGTCTCATCGAAGGCCGCACCTACGGGTGGATCAGCACCGTGCAGCCGATGGAGATCGGCGGATTCAGCTGGGGCAGCGGTCCTTCGCCCGTTCTGGTCGCACTTGTGCTCAGTGCGCTCGCGCTGGGTGGATTCGTGGTGCGACAGGTGCTGCTGCGCCGCACCGGCAATGCCGACAAGGCGCTGATGGACCTGAGCCTGTTCGCGCTCGCCTCGTTCCGCAACGGCAATATCGCCACCCTGATCATCGGTCTCGGCGAGTTCGGCATCGTCGCCGTGCTGCCGCTGTGGATGCAGTTCACCCTCGGCTACAGCGCGCTGCAAGCCGGACTCGCCCTGGTGCCGATCGCCATCGGCAGCTTCGTCGCCAGCGGCGTGAGCTTCGGCATGGCCGGGTCGGCGTCACCGCTGAACCTGGTCCGGCTCGGCCTCGGACTCGAGGTGATCGGGCTGGCCGCGCTCGGTTTCTTCGCCGCTACCGACAGTTCGTGGTGGTCGGTCGCGCTGGTGCTGTTCCTGTACGGCATCGGCGTCGGTTTCGCGACGGCCCAGGTGACCAATGTGGTCCTGGCCGACATTCCCGAAGCCGACAACGGTCAGGCCTCCGGCATCCAGAGCGCCTTCCGTCAACTCGGCTCCGCCCTCGGCATCGCCCTGCTGACCACGGTCTTCTTCACCACCCTGAGCGCGCGGGTCGACGACGACCTCACCGCAACCGGCGTGCCCGCGGCCGAAGCTCGGCAGTACGCCCACGCCGTCACCGGCAGTGCGGGCGCGGCGATCGAAGGCTTTGCCGCCCAACCGGATACACAGCAGGTGGCCGAAGTCGGTCGCACCGCGATGACCTCGGGCGTGCACACCGGCGCCTACCTCGCGGCGGGCTTCGTCCTGCTCGGCCTGGTTGCCACCGCCCTGATCCCCGCCCGAACCGGCCGCGACGACGAGTCGCCGACGCAACCGAAACAACCCGCCCTCGCCTAGGGTGGGAACGAGTCAGGCCCCTCACGGACTCCGTGAGGGGCCTGACTGGTTTCGACTACGGCAGCTGGCGGACTGCGCCCTTGTCGGCCGAGGTGGCCAACGCGGCGTACGCGCGCAGAGCGGTGGTGACCGGGCGGTCACGGTTCACCGGCTGCCACGGGTGCTCGGAGGCCTCCATCTTCGCGCGGCGTTCGGCGAGCACCTCGTCGGACACCAGCACCTCGAGGGCGCGGGTGTGGACGTCGATGCGGATGCGGTCGCCGTTCTCGATCAGGCCGATGACACCACCGGAGGCGGCCTCGGGGGAGACGTGACCGATCGACAGGCCCGAGGTGCCGCCGGAGAAGCGGCCGTCGGTGATCAGCGCGCACACCTTGCCCAGGCCGAGACCCTTGAGGAACGAGGTGGGGTGCAGCATCTCCTGCATGCCGGGACCACCGGCGGGGCCTTCGTAGCGCACGACGACCACGTCGCCGGGCTGGATCTTCTTGCCGAGGATCATCGACACCGCCTCCTCCTGCGACTCGACCACCACGGCCGGGCCCTCGAAGGTGAACAGTTCCTCGTCGATGCCCGCGGTCTTGAGGATCGCGCCGTCGGGGGCAATGTTGCCGCGCAGCACGCACAGCCCGCCTTCCACGGTGTACGCGTGCTCGATGTCGCGGATGCAGCCACCGGCGGCGTCGGTGTCGAGCGAGGACCAGCGGTTGCTGGTGGAGAACGGTTCGACCGTGCGCACCCCGCCGGGGGCGGCGTGGAACAGTTCCAGGGCCTCCTCGGATGCCTTGCCCGAGCGGATGTCCCAGGTGTCGAGGAATTCCTCGTAGCTCGCGGTGTGCACGGTGGTCACGTCCAGCTCGAGCAGCCCGCCGCGGCGCAGCTCACCGAGGATGGCGGGGATGCCGCCCGCGCGGTGCACATCTTCCATGTGGTAGTCGGAGTTGGGCGACACCTTCGACAGGCACGGCACCCGGCGGCTGATCTCATCGATGGTCTGCAGATCGAAGTCGATCTCGCCTTCCTGAGCGGCGGCGAGAGTGTGCAGCACGGTGTTGGTGGAACCGCCCATCGCCACGTCCAGGGCCATCGCGTTGCGGAAGGCCTTGGCGTTGGCGACGTTTCGGGGCAGCACGGAGGCGTCGTCGTCCTGGTACCAGCGCTTGGCGATATCGACGATCACGGTGCCCGCCCGCTCGAACAGCGCCCGGCGCGCCGCGTGCGTCGCGAGAGTGGAACCGTTGCCGGGCAGTGCGAGGCCGAGCGCCTCGGTGAGGCAGTTCATCGAGTTCGCGGTGAACATGCCCGAACACGAACCACAGGTGGGGCAGGCGGACCGCTCGACCTCGTCGAGGCCTTCGTCGGACACCGCCTGGCTCGCGCTCGCCGAGATCGCGCTCACCAGGTCGAGCGGTGCGTGCGCCACACCGTCGACGACCACGGCCTTACCGGCCTCCATCGGTCCACCGGAGACGAACACGGCGGGGATGTTGAGGCGCATCGCGGCATTGAGCATGCCGGGAGTGATCTTGTCGCAGTTGGAGATACACACCAGCGCGTCGGCGGTGTGCGCGTTGGCCATGTACTCGACCGAGTCGGCGATGATCTCGCGCGACGGCAGCGAGTAGAGCATGCCGCCGTGGCCCATGGCGATGCCGTCGTCGACGGCGATGGTGTGGAATTCACGCGGCACGCCACCGGCGGCGCGCACGGCCTCGGCGACGATGTCGCCCATGTTCTTCAGGTGCACGTGGCCGGGCACGAACTGGGTGTAGGAGTTCGCGATCGCGATGATCGGCTTGCCGAAATCGGAGTCGGTCATGCCGGTCGCGCGCCAGAGCGAACGAGCGCCCGCGGCATTGCGGCCGATGGTGGTGGTGCGTGAGCGAAGCGGTGGCATGGGAGTCCTCGTCAAATGTCGCTGGGTGCGCTCGCGGCGGGCGCGCAGGGGGCTGACCTGCGCGGCACAGAGCGCGGGCGCGGTGCGTCCGGCAACCCTGCACGTTACTCCGGCGGGCGGTGGTCGCGTCGCGCCGGTCGTCGGTGCTGGGGTGGGGAACCGGGCTCGAGGCGGGAGTGTCGCTCCGGAGGGTGTCGCCGCGGTGGTGCCGTCGGCGCGAGGGTGCCCGGTGCCGTCAGCTTACCGGTGCAACTCTGTGCGGCATCGTGTGGATTCCCACAGTGCTCGCGGTCATACCGCCGACGTCACCGTGGCGCGTCCGGCTCCTCGGGTTCGGCACCGGCCTTCTTCTCGGGCGCGGGGTCGGTGTCGGGCGAAGCCGCCGACTCTGTCGCGGGGGCGACATCCGTCGACGCATCCGCCTCGGCCTGTGCCCGCTCGGCCGCGATCCGCTCGGCCTCGGCCTCCTCGGCCGCCGCGAAGACATCGGGCAGCCGGCCCTCGGATGCCTCGATCAGCTCACGCAACCGGTCGTAACCCACGGCGGGCAGTTTCACCTCGGAGTCGTCGACGAGCCGGGCCCGGATGTAACCACGCTTGGGGATGCTGATGCCCTTGACCTGTGCCCAGTCGAGGTGCTTCGAGGAGACCATCGTGGAGAGGTCGAGCCCCGCATCGGAAACCGTTGTGTGCGTGCGCATCACCCACCACACCGCGATCACCGGCGCCAGCAGCAGCCACCACAGGGCGATCGGCCAGCCGACGAACGCGAAGAACACGCAGAACGCCAGCACGAGCACGCCGATGTAGGCCAGCCGCGGCACCCCGATCACGTGCACACCCGGCGTCGGCTGGTTCTCCTTGCGCGGAATCAGCAACCACACGACGACCGCCGCGGGTACGACGAGCCCGATCCGCAGCCCGAGCGACCAGTCCTGCACGGTGCCGACGACAACGAAGATCAGGTACGCCAGTACCACCGCGGCGATGGCCGCGAGCCTGCCGGGACCGGCGGCGCGCAGGCCACCGGGTCGCGCGGGCCGACCCGTCGCGGTCGTCTCGTCGGCGGTGTGGGACGATTTAGCCGGTGGCACGGACTGATGCGGTGATGACACCCCACCATCCTCGCATCTCGGTATACGGACCCACGCAACCACTCGTGTCCCACATAATGGGACACGAAAGGTAGCCTGTTTGACTCATCGGTTCACACACGAATAACGTCGTAGCCGTGAATCGAAGCGAGCTCGTACTCGGCCGGCGCGTCCAGCGTTGAGCCTGACTGCCTGAGTCGAATACGTCAGCTCGCGTTGCGACGCGCCACCCTCGAACAGCCATGCGCTGATCGGGGGCTTTTTTGTGTTCCGGCGAATTCCGCGCCAGTCCGGAGTCAGAACAACACAGTTAGGAACGAAGACGGTGAGTGCACCTACCGCACGACCCGGGCCATCGGCCCGCAGGTCAGCGCCTTCAACGGGAGCCGCTAACCCGGCGACCACCCCCGCCCGTCGCCAGGTCGCGCCCGAGCGCGTCACCGGCGCGCAGTCGGTGGTCCGGTCCCTCGAAGAGCTCGACGTCGACACCGTATTCGGTATTCCGGGCGGTGCGGTCCTTCCCGTCTACGACCCCCTCTTCGACTCGAAGAAGGTCCGCCACGTGCTGGTGCGCCACGAGCAGGGCGCCGGTCACGCGGCGACCGGTTACGCGCAGGCCTCCGGCAAGGTCGGTGTGTGTATGGCCACATCCGGCCCCGGCGCGACCAACCTGGTGACCCCGCTGGCCGACGCCCAGATGGACTCGGTCCCGATCGTGGCGATCACCGGCCAGGTGCCGTCGAGCCTGGTCGGCACCGACGCCTTCCAGGAAGCCGACATCTCCGGCATCACCATGCCGATCACCAAGCACAACTTCCTGGTCAAGGATCCCGCCGACATCCCGCGCATCCTGGCCGAGGCGTTCTACCTGGCCGCCTCCGGTCGTCCGGGTGCGGTGCTTGTCGACATCACCAAGGACGCGCTGCAGGCCCAGACCACGTTCTCGTGGCCGCCGGAGATGCGTCTGCCCGGCTACCGTCCGGTCACCAAGCCGCACGGCAAGCAGGTGCGCGAAGCGGCCCGGATGATCCTCGAGTCCAAGCAGCCCGTGCTCTACGTGGGCGGCGGTGTCATCAAGTCCGACGCCTCGGCCGAACTGCTCGAGCTCGCCGAACTGACCGGCATCCCGGTGGTCACCACCCTGATGGCGCGTGGCGCGTTCCCCGACAGCCACACGCTGAACATGGGCATGCCCGGCATGCACGGCACCGTCGGTGCTGTTGCCGCCCTGCAGAAGTCGGACCTGCTGATCACCCTCGGCGCCCGCTTCGACGACCGCGTCACCGGTCAGCTGGACTCCTTCGCGCCCGACGCGAAGGTCATCCACGCCGACATCGACCCGGCCGAGATCGGCAAGAACCGCCACGCCGACGTCCCGATCGTCGGTGACGCGCGCGAGGTCATCATCGAGCTCATCGAGACCCTCAAGGCCGACCCGCAGTCCGGTGCGGCGCCGCTGCTGAACCTCACCGAGTGGTGGGCCTACCTCAGCGACATCCGCGACAACTACCCGCTGGGCTGGAAGACCCCGAGCGACGGTTCGCTGTCGCCGGAATACGTCATCGAGACCCTCGGCCGCCTGGCCGGGCCCGACGCGGTGTACTGCGCCGGCGTCGGTCAGCACCAGATGTGGGCCGCGCAGTTCGTCAAGTACGAGAAGCCGCGCACCTGGCTCAACTCCGGTGGCCTCGGCACCATGGGTTACGCGGTGCCCGCGGCCATGGGCGCCAAGATGGGTGCTCCGGAGAAGGAGGTCTGGGCGGTCGACGGTGACGGCTGCTTCCAGATGACCAACCAGGAGCTGGCCACCTGCGCGGTGGAGGGTGTGCCGATCAAGGTCGCGCTCATCAACAACGGCAACCTCGGCATGGTCCGCCAGTGGCAGACCCTGTTCTACGAACAGCGCTACTCCAACACCGATCTTGGCACGCACACCCTGCGCATCCCCGACTTCGTCAAGCTGGCCGAGGCGCTGGGTTGCGTCGGCATCCGCGTGGAGAAGGAAGACGAGGTCGAGGACGCCATCCGGCAGGCCCAGGCCATCACCGACCGCCCGGTGGTGATCGACTTCATCGTCGGCAAGGACGCCCAGGTGTGGCCGATGGTCGCCGCGGGCACCAGCAACGACGAGATCATGTTCGCCCGCGGTATCCGCCCGCTGTTCGACGACGACGAGCAGGTCTCCGAACCCGCCGTCATCCACGAGGCGATGGAACGTGAGCAGGCGGCATTCGAGAAGGGCACCGAAGCATGAGCGAGCGCAGCGAGCGCCGAATGGGCACAGCCACGATGGTGATCGTGCCGACGCCGAGCGACAGCGAGGTGGCGGCATGAGCACCACCCACACGCTGAGCGTTCTCGTCGAGGACAAGCCGGGCGTGCTGGCGCGTGTCGCGAGCCTGTTCTCGCGCCGTGGCTTCAACATCGAGTCTCTTGCCGTCGGCGGCACCGAGATTCCCGAGATCTCGCGCATGACGATCGTCGTCACCGTCGACGATCTGCCGCTCGAGCAGGTCACCAAGCAGCTCAACAAGCTGATCAACGTCATCAAGATCGTGGAGCAGGACGCCGACGCGTCGGTGGCCCGCGAGCTGATCCTGGTGAAGGTGCGGGCCGACGCCTCGGTGCGCACGCAGGTGATCGAGGCCGTGCAGTTGTTCCGCGCCAAGGTGATCGACGTGTCGCCCGACGCGCTCACCATCGAGGCGACCGGCACTCGTTCCAAGCTCGACGCGCTGCTGCGCATGGTCGAGCCGTACGGGATCCGCGAGATCGTGCAGTCCGGTGTCGTGGCCGTCGGCCGCGGTCCCAAGTCCATCACCGCCACCCGCTGAGCCGACCTCAGCGACCTCCGCGATAACTTTTCTTAACCATCATCAGAAGGGACCAATCAAGTGGCAGTCGAGATGTTCTACGACGACGACGCTGACCTGTCGATCATCCAGGGCCGCAAGGTCGCCGTGATCGGCTACGGCAGCCAGGGTCACGCGCACTCGCTGAGCCTGCGCGACTCGGGTGTCGACGTGCGCGTCGGCCTGGCCGAGGGTTCGAAGTCGCGCCCGAAGGCCGAAGAGGCCGGGCTCACCGTCGGCACCCCCGCCGAGGTTTCCGCGTGGGCCGACGTGATCATGGTCCTGGCGCCCGACACCGCCCAGGCGTCGATCTTCACCAACGACATCGAGCCCAACCTGAAGGACGGCGACGCGCTGTTCTTCGGCCACGGCCTCAACATCCACTTCGGTCTGATCAAGCCCCCGGCCGACGTCACCGTCGCCATGGTCGCCCCGAAGGGCCCCGGCCACCTGGTGCGTCGTCAGTTCGCCGACGGCAAGGGCGTTCCGGCCCTGATCGCCGTCGACCAGGACCCGAAGGGCGAGGGCCAGGCCCTGGCGCTGTCCTACGCCAAGGGCATCGGCGGCACCCGCGCCGGCGTCATCAAGACCACCTTCAAGGAAGAGACCGAGACCGACCTCTTCGGTGAGCAGGCCGTGCTCTGCGGTGGCACCGAGGAACTGGTCAAGACCGGTTTCGAGGTCATGGTCGAGGCGGGCTACGCCCCCGAGATGGCCTACTTCGAGGTGCTGCACGAGCTGAAGCTGATCGTCGACCTCATGTACGAGGGCGGCATCGCCCGCATGAACTACTCGGTCTCCGACACCGCCGAGTTCGGTGGCTACCTGTCGGGCCCGCGTGTCATCGACGCAGGCACCAAGGAGCGCATGAAGGCGATCCTGTCCGACATCCAGGACGGCACCTTCGTCAAGCGCCTGGTCGCCAACGTCGAGAACGGCAACACCGAGCTCGAGGGCCTGCGCAAGGCCAACGCCGAGCACCCCATCGAGGTCACCGGCGCCAAGCTGCGCGGCCTGATGAGCTGGGTCGACCGCCCCATCACCGAAACCGCGTAAGTCGTTTCGTGAAGGGCCCGTCCGCCGAAATGCGGACGGGCCCTTTCGGTTTGCATGAGGTTTGCGGGGTCGAGGATCGAGGTATCGGAGCACTGGTCCTTGCCGTCGCGGGCAGGTAGCGGCAGACTTGCCCGATGACAACCGTCGAGGAATTCGATCGTGATGCGGTGGAGTTGGGGCGTGCGGCGCGAAAGATGGTTTCGCGGTCGGGGTTGGGGGAGTGGGGTGCGGGGCCGGGGCGGGAGGATCCGGTGACGATTCTGGAGCGGCAGGGGGAGTCGCGGGTGGCGGAGTTGCTGCCGATCCGGTATGCGCGAATGGCCATCTCGCAGTTCACTTTTCTGCGTGGGGCGCCCGCGATCATGGCCGCCGACCTGGCGAGCGGTCCGGATACCGGGCTGACCGTGCAGCTCTGTGGTGACGCGCACCTGTCCAATTTCGGGTTGTACGCCTCGCCGGAACGCAATCTCGTCTTCGACGTGAACGACTTCGACGAAACCCTGCCCGGTCCGTTCGAATGGGATGTCAAACGCTTGGCTGCCAGCGTCGCCGTCGCCGCCCGCGACAACGAGTGCCCGGATCATCAGGCCGGGCGGGCCGCAGAGGCCGCCGCGCGCGGGTACCGGGAGGCGATCGCCGCGATGGCCGAGCTCGATTCGCTGTCCATCTGGTACGAACGCGTCGACGCGGACGAGGTCACCGCGACGATCCCGAAGGAGAAGCGCCGCAAGATCGCAGAGAAGACGATCAAATCAGCCCGCACCCGCACCAGCCTCGACGCGCTGGAGAAGCTCACCGAACCCGATTCCGACGGCCGCCCTCGGATCAAGAATCAGCCGCCGCTGCTCGTCCCCATCGAGACACTCACCGAGAAGGACGTCAAGGAGGTCCTCAACGACTACCGCCGCAGCCTGCCCGACGAACGCCGCATCCTGCTCGATCGCCACACCGTGGTCGACATGGCGATGAAGGTGGTCGGCGTCGGCAGCGTCGGTACCCGGTGTTTCATCGTGCTCTTCATGGACAAGGAATCGGGCGCCCCGCTGTTCCTGCAGGTCAAGCAGGCGGAGAAGTCGGTGCTCGCCGCGCATACGAAGCCGAGCAAGTATCAGCACCAGGGCCATCGGGTAGTGGTGGGGCAGCGGCTGATGCAGGCCGCCAGCGACATCTTCCTCGGTTGGGCGACCGGTCCGGCGGGCAACTACTTCTACTGGCGTCAGCTCAAGGACATGAAGGGCTCGGTCGACATCGGCGCCCTCACCCACCACGAGCTCGCCGGGTACGCCGCCCTGTGCGGTGGCGTGCTCGCCCGCGCTCACGCCCGCTCCGGTGACCCCCTCGCCATCAACGCCTATCTCGGCGACAGCGACAAGTTCGACAAGGCGATGAGCGAATTCGCCCTCGCCTACGCCGACCAGACCGCCGCCGACCGCGATTCCCTACTCGCCGCGATCGATTCAGGCCGGGTACCGGCCGCCGCCGACCCGTACTGACTGTCCAGGTCGATCGGCGTCCGTCGACCGCAGCAGTGCGATGCCGATCGCGAGGAACCACAGCGTGATGAGACCACCGACGGTCGCGGTGGTGCCCCACCCGTTGGCCGCGTAGAACTCGGCCGGTGTGTTCCCGAAGTACAACGACGGAACGAAGGCGAAATTCACCGCCGCGAGCGCCCCGCTGACGACGCGACACCAGCGGGGGAGCAACCGCGCGGCCGCGATCGCGAACGCCACCAGGAACAACCCCTCGAGCAGTCGCGAGATGGACCCGTAGAGCACGTAGGTTCCACTGACGGTGATCGTGGGGTCGATCGGGTCGGGAGCCGCGATGACCGCACCTATCTCGAGTCCGGTCGAGACGAGAGCGATTACGAGCCATGCTGTTCCGGCCGCGGCGGCCAGTGATCCGAACCATTCCCGTTCCGGATCGCGCTGCTTGACCAGGTACGCGAATCCGCTCATGAACACCAGGAACAGGGTCGCGCCGATCAGGCCGAGCAGGCACCTGGTGAGCACATTGGCGTCCGGGGGCGCCCCTGAGTAGACGAAATACAGCGGAAGCACGCCCACGGTACATCCCGCGCCGGCGACTGCGGCGGCGCCGGTGATGCGCTGAATTGTCCTGATACCCATAGCTATCCGACCTCACTGCCAGGTCGTATGCCCCGGCCACCACGTTAGTATAAGCCTTAAACTATAAGGCCTATGTTAAATTGGCGGTTGCCCAGATGAATGAGGAGACGGTGACCGGCAAGCCACGACCACGCGTCGGCCGTCCAGCCGAATTGGACGCGCCGCGCATCGTCGCGACCGCCATCGCCCTCGCCGACGAGGCGGGTTTGGGTGCTGCATCGCTGACGAAAGTCGCTGCCGCGCTGGACGTCACCCCGATGTCGCTCTACCGCCACATCGGTTCCAAAGGCGGCCTCACCGACCTGATGGTCGATACCGCGTTCGGCCCGCCGCCGACTATTGCCGGTGACTGGCGTCCGGCCCTGCGAGAGTGGGCAAACGGCCAGCGCGCCGTCTTCGCCCGCCACCCCTGGATCACTCGGATCCCCGTCACCGGACCGCCGCGCGGGAGCAACGCGTTGGCCTGGATGAACGCCGGGCTCGCCGCGCTGCGCGACACCGGCCTGGACTGGCGCGCGAAGATCGGGGCGATCACCGTCGTCGGTGGATATGTGCGCCAGGCGTTCGTCACCGACCGGAGCATCGCCGAACGGCGTGGCGCCGACCAGCGCAGCGAGGCACAGGACCTCGACGCCTATCAGCGCGATGTGTCGGCCGTCGACCTGTCCGGTCTGCCCGAGATTGCGGCTCTCTTCACCGCCCAGGCCTTCGCCGATATCCCGCCGGACGACGAATCGGCGAACGACGATTTCACCTTCGGTCTGGAGCTGATCCTCGACGGGATCGCCGCCGCCATCGCCAGGTCGGCGTGACTCCGGGCCGCTGCCGCAGCCGTCGGAAACCCCTCGATATACTCATTACTGATGAGTAACTTCTTTCCCTCGGTGGACCAGGTGACCGACCGGCTGGCAGCGGCCGGCTATCTGCCGTCCCTCGACATCGCGACGGCGGTCTTCCTCGCCGATCACCTCGGCAAGCCCCTGCTGATCGAGGGCCCCGCCGGTGTCGGCAAGACCGAGCTGGCCAAGGCCGTCGCCGCCGCGGCGGGCGCGGATCTGCTGCGGCTGCAGTGCTACGAGGGCATCGACGAGGCCCGCGCGCTGTACGAGTGGAATCACGCCAAGCAGCTGTTGCGCATCACCGCCACCTCGGGTGAGGGGTGGGACAGTACGCGCGATCATGTGTTCTCCGAGGAGTTCCTGCTTGCCCGGCCGCTCCTGGCGGCCATCCGCAATCCGGACCCCACCGTCCTGCTCATCGACGAACTCGACAAGGCCGATGTGGAGCTGGAGGGTCTGCTGCTCGAGGTGCTCGGTGATTTCCAGATCTCGATTCCCGAACTGGGCACGGTCAAGGCCGTGCGCCGCCCGTTCGTCGTGCTGACGTCGAACGCCAACCGCGACCTGTCCGAAGCCCTGAAACGGCGCTGCCTGTATCTGCACATCGATTACCCGACCCCGGAGCTGGAGCGTTCGATCGTCCGCTTGAAGGTGCCGGAACTGGACGAGACGTTGGCCGAGCCCGTGGTTCGTGCAGTGGCCGCGCTGCGTCAGCTGCCGTTGCGCAAAGCGCCGTCGATCGCCGAAACAGTGGATTGGGCAAAGACATTGGTGGCGTTGCGCACCCGAGAGATCACCTCGTCGGTGGTGCGCTCGACGCTCGGTGTGCTGCTTAAATATCAGTCCGACCATCGCCTCGCCGTCGACCGTCTGGCTCTGGACGGGGAGAGTCCGCGCCCATGACCGCGCCCACCGATCGCCTGGTGGATTTCGTCGGTCTGCTGCGTGAGCACGGCATCTTCGCCGGTCCGAGCGAGACCGTCGACGCCGCCTCGGCGATCGTCGCCCTCGGCATGGACGACACCGCGCGCCTGCGGTCGGGCCTGGCCGCCTGCCTGCTGCGCCGCAACGGTCAGCGTTCGGTCTTCGACCAGCTCTTCGACCTGTATTTCCTCGGTACCGAACTCCCCGCGCCGCGTCCGAGCGACGACCAGGATTCCTTGCGCGACCGCCTGATCGCCACCCTCGTCCAGGGCGCCGACACGGCGGAACTGGCCAGGGAAGCCCTCGACACCTTCGGCGCCTACGGCGGGGCGGGGGAGAGCGCGGGCCGGGTGACGCAGGCGTCGGGTGCGGGTTGGTCGTCGTATCTGACGATGAAATCTCTACGCCCCGAGGAGATCTCCGAACAAGTAGCTCAGACAATGGGTGGCACAGGGCAATTCGATACGGCCGTGCACACCATCGAAGCGCGACGCCGTGTCGACCAGTTCCGGACGGCGGTGCAGAATGAGGCCCGCCTGCGCTCGGCCGAGCTGCGCGGCACCGACTACATCGCCCGCCGTGGTGTCGAGAACTCCGCGGACCGAACGGATTTCCTCGGTGCCCGCGAACAGGACCTCGCCGAGATGCGCAGGCTCGTGCACCCGCTGGCTCGCAAACTCGCCACCCGGTTGGCGGTGCGCCGCAAGAAGGCGGTGCGTGGTCAGATCGATCTGCGCCGCACCCTGCGCCGTTCGATGGCGACCGGTGGCGTGCCCGTCGACCCGGTGCTGCGCGCCCGCCGCCACGGTCGCCCCGATCTCGTTGTGCTGGCGGATGTTTCGGGCTCGGTGACCGGGTTCTCCGAGTTCACTCTGCAATTGGTTCAGGCGTTGCAGGACCAGTTCAGCAAGGTCCGCAGTTTCGGTTTCGTCGACACCTGTGCCGAGATCACCCATTTCTTCACCCCCGGCGAGCCCCCGCCGTCCGGTTTCGCGCAGAACATCGTGCGCGAGGGTGGGGTGGCCCGGTTCGGGTCGAGCAACTACGGCGAGGCCTTCCAGGGTTTCGTCGACCACTATCTCGACGCCCTCGGCCCGCGGACATGCGTTTTGATCCTCGGTGATGCCCGCACCAACCGCACCGACCCGAATCTGGCTGCGCTGGAAGCGATGTCGGAGCGCGCCAAGGCCGTGTACTGGCTGAATCCGGAGCCGTCGAGTTCGTGGTCGACGGGCGATTCGGCCGCCGACACCTACACCGACATCGTCACCATGCACGAGTGCCGCAATGTCCGTCAGCTCACCGAGGTGATCTCCCGATTGCTGCCCGCCTGATCAGCGGTACTTCGTGGTGCCCGCCGGGCCGCGGGAATTGCTGACGAGCTTGGCGAAACATTCGTCGGCCGAGATGGCCATCGCATCGCACCAGGCGTTGGCCGAGTCGGGTTCGGCGAAGGTGGCACCGGCCAGGGTGACCCACCAACCCCGCAGATCGAAGGTGTTCCACTCGTCGCTCCAGATCAGGCGAGTCCCGGGGTACTGCTGACGCAGCCGCTGATGCTGGGCGAGAATTTCGGTGTTCGTCCAGGTGACAACCCGTCCGTCGACATCGGGCGCGACAAGTCCGGTGCGTTTGGCCGAGATCTGTGGCACCCATCGTTCGCTCAGGTTCACGCTCACGAACGGCCGGTCGCTGTCGGCGCGGGCGCGCAAGGTGGCGAACGCCGCGGCTTGCGGGTCGACGGCGGCTTCCGGGGGTGCGTTGGTTGCGGCGATCGTCTGCGCGCTCGGGGGCGGGACGGTTGCTGCCTCGGTGTTCTTGTCGCGTTGCGTGACGACGAAGATGCCCGCCGCGATCACACCGACCGCCAGCGCGGCCACGACCACGAGCGCGCCGAGGATCCACGGCCACGGCGACGGGCGGGGCGGATACGGTCCGCCCGGTGGATATCCTGGATAGCCCACGATCGCCTCCGGCCTCGTGTCACCGGTGCGTCCGTCTCGGGCACCCGGCCCCGGCCCCTCGATCAGTCTAGAACCGGTCGACGGGCCGTCGGGGTTTCGTTGCGCAACCGCATCCTCACGCGGTGAGCCGGACGACCGCGTACTCCCGGCCCGCCTTGTCCTGGTACTTGCCGTAGCGCGGCGCAGCGGTGGTGATCGCCGCCCAGGCGCTCGCCCGCTCGCCACCGGTGAGCACACGCGGTGTGACCGGAATCGGCTGGTCACCGGGCAGTTCGATGGTCGCGTGCTCGGGGTGGGCCATCAGGTTGCGGAACCAGTCGGGGTCGCCGTTCTTGCTGCCGGAGGCCACGAGCAGCCACCCGCCCTCGCCGTCGGCGAACCAGGAGATCGGGGTCTGGCGCGGCTCGCCGCTGCGGCGGCCGACGGTGTGCAGGATGAGCACGTCCATGCCCATGAAGGTGCCGTTGCCGCCACGGATCTTGCGGTTCATACGGGCGTTCATCTTGTGCTGCATCCAACGGGAGAATCCGCTGTGGGTCTGCTGCTTGGTGCTCATCGCAGTGGTCCTTTCGGGTGGTGTGAGGGGGCTCAGCCCCAGGCTCCGGCGATCTGGCGGGTGGTGGCGTTGAGCCGGTTGAACATGTTGGTGATGCCGATCATCAGCACGATGGCGGCGAGCTGGCGCTCGTCGAAGTAGCTGGCGGCGTGGTCCCAGACCTCGTCGGTGACGGCGTCGGGGCGGTCGGCCATCCGGGTGGCGGCCTCGGCCAGTTCCAGTGCGGCGCGTTCCTCGTCGCTGAAGTAGGGCGTTTCCCGCCAGGCGACGACGGTGGCGAGGCGCTCCTCGCTGACACCGGCTTTGCGTGCGGTCTTGGTGCCCGCGTCGACGCAGGAGCTGCAGCCGTTGATCTGGCTGACCCGCAGGTGCACCAGCTCCAGGATCTCGCCCTCCACGCCACCGCTGTTGATCGCGCCGAAGATCTCCTGGATCGGGCCCATCGCGCCGGTCAGGATCATCGCGGGGTTCTGCATACGGGACTGCATGATGTTCTCCTCGGTTTCGCTTGCTTTCCGCTGTTCGCGGTGTGCCTCCATAACAGCCCGCCGCGTGCTTCGAAACGAGGTCTGTGGGACACTCTGGGACAGTGGAAAACGGCTCTGACCTTCGGATTTCCGGCGGGAAAATTGTCGTTTCATACCGGGACACGGAGTGCGGAACAGTGGTGGTGCAACAGCGGGCATACCCGCAGGACGAGCTGGCCGCGCGGCTGCGCATGCTCCAGGAGCTGTCCGGGCGCGGGGTGCGGGCGCTGGCGCGCGACACGGGACTGAGTTCGTCGTCGCTGTCGCGCTATCTCAACGGGCAGACCGTGCCGCCGTGGCCTGCCGTGCTGGAACTGTGCCGCTTGGTGAAGCGCGACCCGCGCCCGCTGCGCCCGCTGTGGGAGCGCGCCAACAACCCGCTGCCCGCGCCGCCCAAGACGAGCCGCCAGGTGGCCCCGCCCAACCTGCCCGCCGAAGCCGTCCCCCCACGCAACGACCTGCCCCGCGACGTCCCCGACTTCACCGGTCGCGAAGAAGCTCTGGCCGAGGTGCTCGCCGCCGTCCGAACGAATCGGGTGGTGGCCATCGACGGCATGGCCGGTGTCGGCAAATCGTCGCTGGCCGTACACGCCGCACACCAGCTGACCGCCGAATACCCCGATGCCCAGCTGTATCTCGACCTGCACGGCTTCACCGACGGCCGTCAGCCCCTCGACCCCGACGCCGCCGTGCGCGCCCTGCTCTCGGCGCTGCGCGTCCCGTCGGAAAAGGTGCCGCAGGACGGCGGAGTCGAACTGCGCGCGGCGTGCTGGCGTTCGGAACTGGCCGGATTGCGGGCGGTGATCGTGCTCGACAACGCCGTCGACGCCGCCCAGGTGCGCCAATTGCTGCCCGGCGCAGGCGAATCGGTCGCCATCATCACCAGCCGCAACCGCCTGCTCGAACTCGACGAGGTGCCGCCGGTGACCCTCGACGTGCTCACACCCGAGGAGAGCGCCGAGCTGCTCGCCCGCGCCAGCGGCGATTCGCGGGGCCCCGACGGCAGGCTGGCCAGGGAACCCGAGCAGGCGGCGGAAGTGTTGCGGCTGTGCGGCAATCTGCCCCTGGCCCTGCGGCTCGCGGCAGCCAGATTGCGGCATCGGCCCGGCTGGTCGGTGGGCATCCTGGTCGAGCGAATGGCCGAAGGCGCAACGGAATTCGACACCGCGTTCGGCATGTCGGTGCGTCAGCTCGATCGCGACCAGCGTCGCCTGTTCCGGTTGCTCGGCCTGGTGCCCGGCTCCACCTTCACCGACTACGTCGCCGCGGCGGTGGCCGATGTGCCGTTGCGCGCCGCGCGCGACATGCTCGAGGACCTGCTCGACGCCCACCTCGTGGAGCAACCCGCCGAGGGTCGCTACCGGCTGCACGACCTGGTGCGCAGGCACGCCCGTCAGGCAAGCGCCGAACACGACACCGACGCCGACCGCGAACGGGCACTGCGCCGCATCCTCGACTACTACGTGCACACCGCGGCCGCCGCCGACGCCGCCATGCCGTTCCTGTCACCGACCCGTCCCGTGTCGGCCGGTCCCGCCCCGAAAGCGTTGCCGCACTTCCCGAATCGCGACGTCGCCTTCTTCTGGTTCGTCAGCGAGTACACCAATCTGATGGCGGTGTTCTACGCCGCCGTGGAGATCGGCGCCAACGAGCACGTCTGCGAACTGCCACGCTTCCTGCGCACCTTCTTCGCACGGCGCTGCGGCACCACCCACCTCAATGCCTTGTTCGAGCAATCCCTCAGCGCAGCACAGCGACTCGGCGATCCGCGCCAGTTGGCCGAAGCCCACAGCGATCTGGGATTCGCCCGCTACAACGCCGGCCGCATGGCCGAGGCGGCCGCCGCCTATGCCGCCGCCGCCCCACTGGTCGCCGAGGCGGGCGACCCACTGCCCCGCGCCGAACTCACCATGCGCTGCGCCCAATTGCGCTGGGACGAAGGCGATGTCACCGAACCGCTCGAACTGTTCCGCCAGGCCCACGACCTGTACACGCGCAGCGGCTGTCCGATGAGCGCCGCCGACGCGCTCGCGGGCGAGGCCTGGGCGATGCTGCAGCTCGGCAAACGCGACGAGGCGGCCGAGCTGGCCAGACGCGCGCTCGACATCTCCGCCGACGACCCGGACCAGCCGCCGTCGCTGCAGGCCAAGATCGCCCTCGGCGTCTCGATCGCCCCCGACGAACCCGACGCGGCCCTGCGGCATCTGGACAGCGCGCTGGCCGCCGCCCGCGCCGACGGTCACAAACACAACGAGGCGTGGTGCCTGAACTGTCGCGGTGTCGCCCTGCGGGAAATGGGCCGCTACGACGAGGCCCTCGACAGCCACCGCGAGGCCTTCGCCCTGCTCGACGACTTGTTCGAGCCGCACTGGAAGATCCACTTCCTCAACGGTTACGCCGAAACATGCCGACTGGCAGGGCTTTCCGACGAGGCACTACGCCTATACAACGAAACCCTCGACCTCGCACCACGACTCGGGTACCGGTTCGAGCAGGCCCGAGCGAACCAGGGCATCGCCGATGTCCTCGACCACACCGATCCGGCTGCCGCGCAAGAGCATCGCGCGGCAGCCGAGGAGTTGCTGAGCGAACTCAGCCCATCGACTTAGCCCCGTCGAGGGCCTCCCGGATGATGTCGGCGTGGCCGGAGTGCTGCGCGGTCTCGGTCATGATGTGCATGAACGTGCGTCGCGCGCTCCACCGCCCACCGGGTTCGAACCAGGGCGCCTCGGGCAGCGGCTGGGTCGCGTTCAGGTCGGGCAGCGTGCGCACCAGTTCATCGGTGCGGGCCGCGACCTGGTCGTATTCGGCGAGCAGTCCCGCGAGCGTCTCGCCCGGCAGCATGCGGAAGGCATTGCTCCATTCCGCGAGCTGCTCCTCGGTCATCGAGTCGAAACTCGGGCCCGCCGCGGGGCCATCGACGATGAACTTCGCCCAGTTCGCTTCCACCGCGGCCACGTGTTTGATGAGCCCACCCAGGCACAGTTCGCTCACGGTGGTGCGCAGCGCGGCCTGTTCGTCGTTGAGGTCGCGCGTGGTGTTGCGCAGGAAGTAGCGGTGCTTGGCCAGCATCTCGAGGAGGTCGGCGCGTTCGGTGTCGAGCACTGTTTCGGTCATGAATCCCAAGGTAGAAGGTATTGCGGTCAGTTTCTGTCCGCAATGGACGGATACTGGAAATATGGCTGATACCAGTGCACGCACCCTGCGGTTGCTGTCGTTGCTGCAGACCCACCGCTACTGGCCGGGCACCGAACTCGCGGCGCGGCTGAAGGTGTCACCGCGCACCCTGCGCCGCGATATCGACCGCCTGCGCGACCTGGGCTACCCCGTGGACGCTCGCCCCGGCATCGAGGGCGGTTACCAGCTCGCCGCGGGCGCGGCCATGCCCCCGCTGGTGCTCGACGACGACGAGGCCGTCGCGATCACCGTCTGTCTACAGGCCGGTTCCGAAGGCGCGGGTGACGGCCTTGCCGAACCGTCCGTGCGTGCTCTCGGCAAACTCGGCACCGTCCTGCCCGCCCGGCTGCGCCGCCGCGTCGACGCCCTGCGCGCCATGACCGTTTCCGCCGGCTGGCACGCCGTCCCGCTCTCCGACGTCGACCCCTCGGTCCTCACCGACCTGGCCCTCACCTGCCGTCGGGAGGAGCGCCTCACCTTCACCTACACCGCCGCCGACGGCCGGACGAGCACCCGCGAAGTGGAACCCCACCGCCTGGTCTCCCTCGGCCGCCGCTGGTACCTCGTCGCCTACGACCTCACCCGCCACGATTGGCGATCCTTCCGCGTGGACCGCCTCACCGACTCCCACGCCACCGGCATCCACTTCCGCTCTCGCGAGCTGCCCGCTCCCGATGCGGCCACTTTCGTTCGCAACGGAATAGGCGGTGCGCGAACGGGTTACACGGTGGTCGCCGAGATAGAAGCGCCTCCCGAGCACGTCCGCTCACGGGTGGGCCGCTGGTGCACCATCACACCTCTGCCGGGCAACCGCACCCGCGTCGAGCAGACCGTCGACTCCCTCGACTGGCCCACCTACCTCCTCGGCCGGGTGGAAGCCGAGTTCACCGTCATCGGACCGCCGGAACTCATTGCCGTCGTGAGCGATTGGGGATCCCGGTTCGTCCGCGCGACAGATCCGGACCGGGCCGGGACGGCATGAGGATCGCGGGTCTTGTCCCACGGATCCCGGTGGGTCAGTCCACGCTGCCGAAGGCTCCGTGCGGCAGCAGGTGGTGCAGCAGCTTTCGCAGCGGGTGGTGGCCGAGGTGCAGGCCGTTGTCGTGATGACCGTTCCGATCGACGAATTCGATGGACTGCGAGGGTGTCTCGGGCGCAGCCGAAGCCTGGGCGGTCACGCCGGCCAGGGGAGCGGCGACGAGGGCACCGATCACGGCGACCCGGATCGCGGTGCGGTGCGGAGAACGGGCGAACATGGGCAGATCCTCTCGGGTGAAAGCCTTCGGACCCACTCTCGCCTAGTTCGTCGCCGTTGTCGCGCGATGTTCAGTGGGGTGGACCCGGAATGCGCTCGTTATCGGTATCCGTCCTGCGGCCGCGGGGCCTGCGGGTGTCCCTGTGCCCACTGTGCCTGTGGTGGCGCGTATCCGGGCGCCTGCGGCATGCCGGGGTGCTGATACGGCATCCGGGGCGCGGCTGGTGCCCAAGTCGGCCGCTGATTCCCTCGTCCGCACCACTTTCGCGTCGACGGCAGGAGAGCGAGCAGGAACGTCACCGCGGGGAACACGAGCAGCAGGATCGGCAGGAACCACGGCAGATCGACGTGCGGTCCGAGCAGCGAGTTCACGGCCGACTGCCCGAACACCACCTCACGGAAGATACGGCTGCCCATATCGAAGTGCCCGAACTGTGCGACGGAGGTGATCACCCCGGCCATATAGGCGCCGATGACCCCCGCGCAGCCCAACGCCACCATCGTCGGCGCGGACTTCCCGCGCCGGAACAGCATGATCGCACCGATCAACAGCAGCACCGCCGCCACGACGTCGACCACCAACAGCACTGCCGAGACGATGGAAACCCACGCGGGCGCGTACCCCCACGCGAACAGCGGGTAGTCCGACGTCACCATCCGCACCATCGCGGCGATCATCCCGACGACTCCGAGGAGCCCGCCGACCAGTGCCGATATCCCGGCGACGATCGCCGTCCCGCCGCTGGGCGGTCGTTGGACTGGCGCGGGATACATCAGGGTCCTCCTCGAGTCGGCTGCCACCACTCTGACTCATACCCGTCGCGCTGTCGCGCCACGCATCGCGCTCACCCCCGATGCCGCTGCGTCCGCCGCCGTTCGAAGAACAACTGATCCACTTCCACCGGTTCCACCATCGCCGTGATCTCCGCGAGCCTGGTGTCGTACCGATGCTCGGTGATGCACCGGTGCAGCCGGGCGCGCCGCTCCGGTCCCAGCCCGCCCCACACCTTCCCGAAACGATTCTGCGCCTCGGGCCCCGACGCGGCGACGAGATCGAGTAGCGCGGGCCAGCACCCGGTTTCGGTCGCCCGAGCGGGCAGCTCCGCGACCGCTGTATCCGACAGTGCTGCCAGCGTATTGCCGACCTCGTTCCTGGCCCGCTCGTCCATGCGCGAAGCCAAGGTGAACAGCCCACGCCAACTCTCGACATCGTCGCGGTGTTCCAACATCGACACCACTCGCGCGCCGACGCCCGGCTCGTCGAACACCCGGTTCCCAACCAGCGACCACAACCCGAGCGGTGTCAGATGCCCTACCAGCGTGAGGAATTCGGGGACGGCACCCACTGTCAGCGCGTTCCGTACCAGCTTGGTGACGTCGGCAGGCTGGGCATTGCCGAACAGCACGTCGCCCACACGGCGCACCACGTCGTCCTCGCAACGCGAAAACACCGACAGCGCCGCATGTTGCAACCCTGGCGGCCCGTTGAGCACCGTCTGCAGCATGCGCGGGATCCGGTGATGCGGCCCGTCGAGTAGCTGGCGCACAACAGCACTCAACACTTCGGCATCGAACGAGTACGCCGCCGAGTAGATCAGCCCCGCATCGTCACCCACCCCGGCCTCGACCGCCGCGATCAATTCCGTTGTTGCACAGGACAGGAACGGCCCCGCCGTCACATAGTCGCGCCGCCGCAACAACTCGTTGACGATCCGCACCACCGGCCGCGCGGGCGCCTGATCGGCCAGCTGCGCGATGGCCCGAGGATCCAGATACGGGGCACAATCCGCCGCGTAGCTCGTGTCCAGCATCGCCAAGGTCTCCACAGCCTTCTGCGGATGCTCGACCCCCACAGCCCCCGCCGCCCGCCCGGTCATCATCGGTGGAACCAGCTTCTGCACCAACGGAATCGAAATCGTCAGCGGAATATACGGCACCAGCGCACTGATCCGCCGAAACGTCGTCGCGTGCTGATCGAACAACACCGCCGACACCTGCGCCTGCAACTCGTGCAACCGCGCCGCCCCCAGATACCGCAGATGATGCACCCGCTGCGGATGCACATGCAACGTCCGCGCCAGCAGAATCAACTGCGCCCGCGTAGTCAGATCCGTCATCGCCCACCGAACATGATCTTCTTGGCCACCCGCCGCAACGGCCGAGGCAACGCCCCCACCAACGAGTCGATCGACCTGTCCATAGTCGCCGCCTCGAACGCCCCCGCCGCGCTGACCAGCTCGAACAAATCCCTGGCCTCGCGCACTGGCAACCGCTGCAGCGCAGGCAACCCAGCCGACCCACCCTCATCATCCCCACGACGGATGGTCATACGAGCTCCCCAATACACAGTCCTACCAGTTCGAGGATGCGCCTTAACCTCGGTGTCGGACAGCGTTTGCGCGAATAGCTGTGTGCAGCACTGAAAATGCGTGCCCAAATACATGTAACCCACGCTTACGGGCGAGCACCGCTGGGAGCGAAGGGAGCGGAGGGAGCGAAGGCGTACCCCCGTACCGCGAGATACGGATGCGCCCATGACGCGAGTTCCGCCGGTCGGTCGGTCGCCTCGGTCGCTCGGTATGCACGCCCCATCCGGGAATTATTCGGCGGGGCCGGGACTGGGATTCTGGACAGGATCAGGAACGCCCAGGGAAGCCCTGGTATCCATGCCACCACAACAGTGGAGCCGTCCGAGTCCGCCTTTACCGGCCGATCCTGTGTCATCGGAATAGTCGCGGCGGCCCCTCTGACGGGCGACGACTACGCGAGTAAGGCGCATCACCCGTTCGCTCGCTACGGGCGCACAGCGGCAAGGGGGAGATTGGCGGAGACGCCAGAATCATCGGTAGGCTCCTGCTACGGCGGTGAGTCTGCTGAACCCAGATTCTCGCCCAGGGCCTCGGCGGTGTTGGTAGCACCTCCGGGGCCTGACTTGTGTGAGCGACGCTACCATAGCGGTCGGCTATCCGAGAAACGTCGTCAGATCCGCCGACCATCGATCCCGGTCCGACACAGCACTTTTCCACCCTTTGGGCGGAGGCCAGGGGACACCCCACCGCGCCAATACCGCCTTCGTGTACCCACCACTCGCCGTCTGCTTCGCAGTCAACTCCGCCGGCGACACGTACCGCGTCGGCACCCAATCGTTCACGGGTCACAGTATGCCCAGTCGTACTGTCTTTGTGGGTCGTCGGCCGCTGCTGTTTGGTCCAGTTGCAGTTACTGCGGCAGCGTCGGGCGTCGATGGATGCCGGACCGGATCGCAGCACAAAGCCAGCCGTATTCCGTGCTCTCCCCGGGGTGTCGTATGTACTGTTGTCGAATCAGCCCACACCGGCAACGAGCGCGTCACCTATCCGTTGCGCCATCAGCGGTGGTACAGCATTTCCCACCTGCCGGGCTTTTGAGGTCATCGTGCCGGAGAATCGGAATTCGCGAGGGAAAGTCTGAAGCAGAGCGGCTTCCCTCACGCTGATTGCTCGGTGCTGCTCAGGATGTCCGAACCTGCCGTTAGAGTACGAAATGCAACGGGTAGTCAGGCCAGAGGCCGGGCGATTCCACCACATCCGGCCATAGGTGTCGGTATGGCCGCCGTGATTGGTGTGACATTCCAGTACCAGGTCCTTGGTCCAGTTTCGGCGATCACCGCCCTCTGGAGTGGCGCGGATGCGCTTTCTGTTGAGCTCCGACAGACGCATAGTCGCGTGGTCGGGATCATCGGGATGGACCTGGCCGTCTTCGATCGCGGGCAGGCCGTAGATGAACTCGCCTACCGTTGCTGCTGGTACGCCATTGGTGACATGTGTGGCTTCAGGTAAGACTGGTTCGCCGACGCGAGAGGCGACGATAACCAGCCGCTTCCGTTCCTGTGGTACGCCGTACTCTAGTGCGCGAAGTACCTTAACTTTGTAGGCATACTTCTCGGCGGCGAGGGCGGCGAGAAAATCCTCGAGAGGGCCACCTTTTTTGGGATTCTGCAATCCGGGGACATTCTCGATTACTACTAGTTCGGGTCGCAGTTCTGTGACAAACCGGCTAAATTCATAGAGCAGATTCCGTCGTGGATCCTGGGCTGTTGTCGTCTTATTCTGGCGCGAAAACGGCTGGCAAGGAGCGCATCCAGCGAAAAGTGTTGGCGAGTTCGGCATGAGCGCGCGCACCTGGTCGATCTCTACGGTGCGAATGTCGGCCTCGATGAATGCCGCTCCAGGAAAATTCGTCCGGAAGGTCGCCGCGGAGTCTGCGTCGAAGTCGATCCCGGCGACGATGTTCATTCCAGCGTCCTTGAAGCCCTGGCTGGTACCGCCGCACCCGGAGAAGAAGTCGATGACCGACAGCTCCTTCGGATCCATTACAAACTCCTGACGAAATCGTCGATGGTGGACGTGATGGTGGCCAGTATCGCACAGTCGTCTGGAACCTGCTGCAGCGCTTGGAGTTGGAACGTATAGATGCGCTCACCCGCAGTTTCCCCGGTCTGTGCATGGGTGTACCTGCACCAGGCATCTTTGGCGTTGTCTTGTTCGGGAAGGTCGGTTTCGTCCTCGGGGCCACGTATGCGGTAATCCCACAGGATCCTTTCAGGTGTCCAGCCGGGGAGAAATCGCACGAACTTGCGCCGCCACTCGAGAACCTCCTTGACGGCAACCTCCCGATGCCCGGCGCTCCCGACATCGGACCTGCTGAAGCTAAGGTGAGGGCCGTCCTTGCCTGGGAAGGTTTTTCGTAGCTCGGCCTCTAGCTCGTTCGGCGGAATCTCGTCCACCGGCCGCGGCGCCTCCCGTGTCTGGTCGCCGTCCAGCAGCAATAGAATGTTTGTGCGCTTCTCCTGCGACCACATTGGCGCGTAGTAGCTCCACAGTGTGTCTGCACCACCGGGGAGGTAGCTCACATGGACGGTTGTTTCGCAAGGGTGCTTGGCCAGGGCGCGCTCGACCAAGTCCTTCGCGAGCCGGTCCTCGACTACGACTGTTGGGTGCTCGTACTCGGCGCCAATCGCGTCGAACGCGAACTGTGGTGGGGAGTCCTGTATGGGCAAGTCGACCTGCCCGTTATCAGCTCTGAAGGTGAGTACCTTCACCGCGGCCGCGGGAAGCGAACGAATCATCTCCGGTGAGTGCGTGGTGAATACGATTTGGTGCTTGTGACGCTTGGCTGAGTCGGCAAGGAACTGGCTGAGCTCTCGTTGCGCGCGCGGATGAAGTGATACTTCCGGTTCATCGAGGAGCACCAGCGACTTCGGCTTCGCTCGGCTGATTTGATACACGAGCAAAACAGCGGCGAATTCGCCGCTACCGGCGAAGGCTTCGGAGTATTGGAGCCCTGGCGTCTCGAGCAGTACCGTCCACCCGCTGACTTTTGTGCCGAAATAGCGGTGTCGCAATAAGCGGATTCGTTTGTACTCGCGGCCTAGTATTCGCTCGACCCAGCCGCGCTCCTCATCGGTCATCTCATGGATTGGTGTTACGATACGCTCATTTACGTGCCATTTGTCGGTGACTAGCGTCTCAGAAATGGCCTTGTACAGTGCTGCTGTCCGAGATCTAATGCGCTTCTTGCGGGCTTTGACCAGGTTGAGTTCTTCGTGCTGGCTACCAATTTCGAAAGTAACCTCCGAGTGGTTCATCGCCCAGTCAAAAGCCGACAACTGCGATCGGAAGTCGAGATAGAGTACGTCCTTGGATATCGCCGACCATCGCGTTTGAGACGCATCGCCTGGCTTTTTTGGTAGTTCTGCAGGGAATTTTTCCATACAGTCCGGTTCGCTTGTGAGCGGGCGACTCGGCTCGAACAGATCTGGATCGGGCACCGGCCCATCTTTGGTCGCGCGCCGTCGGCCGATTCGGGTCTTGATCACCTCGACGACGCCCTCGGTCGTTGGTGAGCGCCGCCCGTAGATGAAGCGGTGGCGCTCCGACTGAGGGATCTGATCGACCGCGGTACCGAACCAGTAGTTCCCCGGGTCATTGCCACGAGGGCAGCCCTGCAACGCCCGCAGGATCGCGGACTTATTGGCACCGTTCGGTCCCGTGATGGCGGTGACTGGATGGTTGAACTCGATGCGCAGGTTCGTCGACAGGTTCCTGAACAACGGAAACCGGATGTGGGTCAAGGCGGGCTCGAAGGCGTCCTTCCTCCACATCTGCGCCAACGTGTCGTGCACGGTCGAATGCATCACGCCCCCTGGATCCATCAAGCTGGCCATCTCAGCAGTGGATGGCGATCATGAAGGTACACCTGGCAGCCGAATGCCGGTGCAAACTGGCTTGAAAGTGCCTCCGAGCGACGGCATTCGGCGTTCCGACCCTCTGTCTGACCGAGACGCGCTGCGCCTTCGCCGGTTCGAACTTCCACCGAGGGACGGGTGTCTGCTTCGAGGGTGTCGTCAAACCGCGGTGAGAGCGAAGGAGGCCGCCAGGCGCACACGGTCCGCCGATCGGTCATTCACTTTGATTATCGTGTTTGGCAAACCCGTCGCGAACTGCTCGGCCTGGGATGGGCTTGGGTCACGTCATAGGCGTTGGGCGTGATGGAGGAGGGGTGGTGTCCGCGCCAAGTGACGAGTGTTGCTCGCTTCTGTGCGCGATCAATAGGGCTGCGGTGCAACGGTATTCGTGTAGGATTCGTTCCGTGTGGTCGGAGTGAACGCTCGCGGGTTTCCGTGTGGACGACCATTCGTGGAGGGGTAGCAAGGTGTCGGAAACCAACAGGATGCGATCGATCGAACTGTGCGCGGGCGCAGGTGGGTCTGCTCTGGGACTGGAGCAGGCAGGGTTCGACCCGCTCATCCTGGTCGAGAATCGTGATATCGCGTGCGAGACGTTGAGGATGAACCGACCGAAGTGGGATGTCCGAGAGATGGACCTGCTGAGGTTCGATCCAGACGCTGCACTCCGGGGTGATATCGATTTGCTATCGGCCGGTTTGCCGCGAGTCAAGTCGGCTGCAACCGCTTCTCGCGAGCGCAGCAACTCGATCGAGTTCGAGCTCTTGGAGAAGACGGTCCAACTAGTCGTTGACCTTCGACCTCGAGCTGTGCTCATTGAGAACGTTGCTGTCCTCGCGCACGGGGATGATTACCTTCCGATCAGGAACAGTATTGACCAGAGTCTGAAAGAGGCTGGCTACGAGCCTGGTTGGCTCGCTGTGAATGCCAAGAATTTCGGTGTCGCGCAGGACCGCGCGTCCGGAATTCTTGTCGCATTCCGAGATGGCGGCATTCCGGAATTCAAAACGGAGCTACGACCCGTCGAGCAATCGCCACATTTGACAGTGGGTTCTGCGCTCAGGCAGTCGATGGGTAGCCGCGGTTGGCCCCACGCGAACGCGTGGGCCGCCTATGCCGACCAGGTTGCTCCGACGATCGTGGGCGGGTCATATGACCGGGGTGGTGCCGACCTCGGGCCAACCGGTTCGAAGAAGAAGTGGGCACAGCAGTTCGCGGTCAACGGATCGTCGGTGGGGGACGAGTACCCTGGACCGGACTTTGCTTGGGATCCGTATTGCCACGCAAAAGACATGGTGAAGCTCACGTTGGATCAGATCGCCATCCTCCAGGGCTTCCCCTCCAACTGGATGTTCGCCGGCCGGAAGACGAAGCAGTACAGGCAGCTAGGGAATGCGACCCCTCCGCCCGTGGCGAGAGCTCTGGGTGTGGCCATTCGAGCAACCCTGGACAGCTGATCGCGGTGTCCCTACGCTCATCCGCCGGCTAAGATCTCGAACCATGCAATCAGATGTCGACGAGCAGTTGTCCATCCCGTCAGTGGACGTCGTCGATCTGTTTGCCGGCCCTGGTGGGCTAGACGTTGCTGCGCGATGGTTGGGTCTGGATGTCTATGGATTCGAATGGGACCCGAACGCGTGTGAGACGCGGGCAGCAGCGGGCTTGAATTCCGTACCTCACGATGTGCGGGACTTCGGTCCCGCAGACGTGCCCGGCGCGTGGATCCTGGCTGGCGGACCGCCGTGCCAGACGTTCACAGTCGCCGGCTCCGGTGCAGGGCGACGAGCGCTCGACGAGGTGCTGTCTTTTGTTCGGCGCATGGGGAACGGTGAGACAGTGACCCAGGAGGTCGCACAGCTCGACGACGTGCGAACAGGCTTGGTTCTCGAGCCACTTCGTTGGGCAATCGAAGCGCATAAGGCCGAGAATCCCTACAAACTGATCGTGTTGGAGCAGGTCCAAGCGGTTTTGCCCGTGTGGAAGGCCATGGCTCGCGTCCTCGAAGACAAGCTCGGCTACCGCGCCGTTTGCGGCGTCCTCCGTACTGAGGAGCACGGTGTGCCGCAGACCCGTCGTCGGGCGATCCTCATCGCAAGCCTCGGAGTCGAACGGGAGTTGCCCGAAGCCACCCACCGCCGGTACCGCAAGGGGGTCGGCCAATTGGAGGGCGATCCGGAGCTGTTCCCGTGGGAATCGATGGGTGAGGCGTTGAACCGCGGTGGGCCGTTCAGAGTCATCTCGAATTACGGCACTGGTGGGGACCCGAAGTTGAGAGGCACTCGTCGTTTCGATGAGCCGTCGGCGACTGTTACGGGAAAAGTGTCGCGCAACAGAGTTGTCGACCTCGACGACAATCCGCTGAATCGGATGACTTTGCACGAAGCCGGTCGGTTGCAGACCTTTCCCGTTGATTATCCCTGGTCGGGCAAGGATGTCGCCCAGCAGATCGGCAACGCGGTTCCGCCAGTTCTTGCGTTGCACGTGCTTGCCGCCGCGCTCGGCTTCAAGATAAGCCCCGAGGATGCGAGGAAGGTCGTCGATCGTCCCTGGCTCGACACCCGTGACTCCGCCCCTCTCGATCACCTGCAGCGGATGGGCCTGCTCTTCAGCTGAGGGTGTAGCGACTCGCCGTTGCACGCCGATAGCTCTCATCGACCGGGTAACAACTCGTGAACTCGATTCCAACTGGTCGTATCGAGCCGATACTGTTACCCACAGGGTAGGGGGGCGAAACCTCCTATCGTCGACAGAGTGGTTTGTGCGCAGGTGGGAGTTCGATGACTGATCTGATTGATGGGCAGTACGAGGTGTACAAGGCGCTCCTCGACAAGTACTCCCCGGCCGAGGCGATCAAATTGCTCCGGACGTTCGAGAAGTCGGATGACGTCATCAAGCGCATCATGGAGCGCTACGACGCAGACATGGTTCGGATCAAGGAGATGCGAGAGCCGCATACCGTGGTCATCGACAACTACGAAACTTGGTATGCCGGGCCGCATCCCGGCGACAAGCTGTGGCCTGCGATCGAAAGGGACCTCGTCAAACAGGGTTGGCCGAGGGATCCGGCCATCAACAGCCTGGATGACTCGTCCACGCGAATCGTGTCGTTGCTGCAGCACCCGCGTAAGAGCGAATTCTCGACACGCGGTCTAGTGGTCGGCTACGTGCAGTCCGGAAAGACGACGAACTTCACCGCCGTCATGGCGAAGGCTGCTGACCGCGGCTACAAGCTGTTCATCGTGTTGGCCGGCATCCACAACGGGCTGCGCAGGCAAACCCAGGCACGGCTGATTCAGCAACTGGTGCAACCGAACCCGACGCTCTGGACGCAGATCACCGACCTCGATCGCGACTTCTCGCCGACTGCGAACCCGGCAAGTTTCTTCGGGAAGTCGAACAAGACTCATGTCCTGTGTGTGGTCAAGAAGAACGCGACGGTCCTGCGGAAGCTGGTCAAGTGGTTGGACGATGCGTCGGAGTACCTGGCGGATTGCCCTGCGTTAATCATCGACGACGAGGCTGATCAGGCGACTGTGGCGACCAAGTCGATCAACCCGTTGATTCGCGGAATCCTCAACACACTGCCCAAGTCTGCCTATGTTGGATACACCGCTTCGCCGTTTGCCAATCTGCTCATCGATCCGTCCGCAGACGACCTCTATCCCGAGCACTTCATCGTCAACTTGCCCAAACCGCATGGGCATTTCGGCACAGAGGTCCTCTTCGGTCGATATGCCCTGGATGGGGAGGATCCGAACGAGGTCGATGACGGCTATGACATGATCCGTAACGTGCCTGACGACGATGTGGCGTTGGTCAGGCCGAAGACCAGGGCCGATGCCGAAGACTTCTATCCGTCGATCACTGAGACGCTGCGGCGTGCTGTCCTGTACTTCTGGTTGACGACAGCCGCTCGACGAGTGCGGGGTACGGGAAATCCGCACTCCACCATGCTGATTCACACCAGCGTGCGAACAGCCGTGCACAACAGCTTCCGTGACCCGCTGATGTTGCTTCGCGCCAAGGTCGGCAGCAACCTCACTGATTCTGACCTTCGTCGCGAGCTGCGCAAGCTGTGGGAGGCGGAGACCGCGCGCGTTCCCGCCGCTGAATTCGGCGAGAAGACAGTCGAGTTCGACGATCTCTTGACGGAACTCCCCGGCGTGCTGCGCGATTGCCGCGTCGTCATGGACAACTTCCAGAGCACTGATCGTCTCGACTACGAGAACGGGCCGGTCGTCGCTATCGCGGTGGGCGGCAACACGTTATCGCGTGGACTCACCCTGGAAGGGCTCTCCGTCAGCTACTTCGTTCGGGCAGTTTCGACCTACGACACGCTGCTGCAGATGGGTCGTTGGTTCGGCTACCGCAGCGGATACGCGGACTTGCCCCGAATCTGGATGACAGAGGAACTCGAGGATTGGTTCCGCCACCTTGCCACGGTCGAGACCGAGATGCGCCGCGACATCGATGTGTACATGACCGAGGGCAAGACGCCGATGACGTTCGCGGTGCGCCTGCGGACGCACCCGTCGCTGCGCGTCACCGCCGCAGCGAAGATGAAGGATGCGGTGCGGGCACAGTCGTCCTACGGTGGGCAGCGAGTTCAGACTCGGTATTTCCATAAGGACGCTGACTGGCTGTTGGACAATCAAGCGGCGGCGCGGACCCTTGTGGCCTCGGCACTCGCGGTCAGCAGAGCCGAAGGAAACGGAGCTGATGGTCGCTATCTGATTCGTGACGTTTCGAGCGAGCTGATCCTGGACTTTCTGCGCAACTACCGATTCCACGAGAAGTCGACTGAATGCGACGCAGATTTGATGTCCGGCTACATCGAGAAGCGCATCCGAAACGCGGGAACGCTTCGCCGGTGGAACGTGGCGGTATTGGGTAAACCTGCTGTGGCGGAACAGGATTTGTTCGAGTTCGCACCGCAAGTGAGCGTAGGTCGAATCACACGCTCCCAGTTCGCTTCCGGGCCTGACCACGTCGATATAAAGACGTTGATGAGCCGTCGAGACGCAGGCTTGGATCTCGACGGAATCACCAGCACAAGCACTGAGGTCGATATCGTCACCGCTCGCAAGGCTCAGCAACCGGATGCGGGTCTGTTGGTGTTGTATCCGATCGACAAGGTATCGGAGCCTGAGCCGGCCAAAGACAAGCGTGTGCCGTTGAATGCGCCGGAGCACGTGATCGGTGTCGGGCTCGTGTTTCCGTCGCCCGCCGACAACGACAGCACCGTCGCGTGGGAGTCCGACTATATTTCTGCGGATCTGTCCGGCGTCGAGATCGAGGAGGAGGACTTGAGCCCTCTCGACTCCGAGGATGTCTGATGCTGAACGACCTCAAGATGGTTCTCGACGATAACTGGAGGCTGCTGCAACGGCGTCCGCGCGCTGACTCCTCGGTGGTCATCGTCTCCGAGCTGCCGGTGCCAACGCCGAAGGGGCCGTTGGTTGCCGGCCTGGACGGAGAGGGGAACCGGCACCTGCTCGTTCCGATCGGCGCGCACCAGGTAGTCCGCAAAGGACTGAACGGCCCGGTGCTGCGCCTGAGTAAACGGACGCTGGAACATGATTCGAAGCTTCAGGACTTCGCCGACCTCGTGTGCCTTCGACCGGACCTGAACGATATTTTCGCGACCCTTTGTGCCGACATCCTGTGCGCGACCGAGGAGTCGCCCGACAATCCGGTGAAGGTGCTGCACCGGGTCCTCGACCGTTGGCGGGCGTTGTTCCTCAGTCCCGGCCCACCACTGGGAGCACAGCAGCTCGCCGGCCTTTTCGGCGAGCTGGTGGTCCTGGAACTCCTTCTCGAACACGACAGCAGTGCCATCAAAACGTGGAAAGGTCCGTCTGGACATCGACACGACTTCGCCACGGGCGCGGGTGCATTGGAGGTGAAGACTTCGACGAACCCGGACGGTCGATCAGTGCGTGTCCACGGCCTCGACCAGTTGGAGCCACCGCTCGACGGTGAACTCGGCTTGGTTTGGCTACGCCTGGAGATGGATGTTCAGGGCGGCATCGGCTTCCTCGACATGATCAAGCGTGTGCTGGAGCTTTCGGACGACGAGAGCGAAACCCTGACCCGGTTGGCGGCGGTCGGATATCGTGCCGCGGACAACGATCACTACACGCACTCGCGCTACTCGATCATCGAACAACGCTGGTACAACGTCGATGTCGCGTTTCCGAGGCTCACAACGGTCGACTTGGCAGCAGCGGCAATTTCCACCAACGTACACAACGTCGATTACACGATCGACCTGTCAGGGGATTCTCCCGCACCGATGAAGACCCACGACGTCGAGCGACATATCACAGCGATGCTGGAGGAACTCCGATGACGGCTCCCGCGTGGGTCTCCCAGCCGTTTCCGCCCGAGGGCGCCAGTGCGGCCGAAGGCATCAGGAACCAGCTCGGCAAACCCGAGTTGGATCACTTGACGATCCTGGTCCGCGAATCGGCACAGAACAGTTGGGACGCTCGCCAGGGCGACGGAATCCCCGTCGACTACCGGATCGATCTCCAGACGGTCAGTGCGGCCGATGCGCCTGCGTGGCGTGAGAACCTCCTGCGAAAGGCGCCGGCCAAGAATCGTCTTCCGCTCCGGGAAGCTCTGCAACAGCCCACAATCCGAGTTCTCTCGATATCCGACCGCGGCACTCGTGGGCTCGGTGGACCGACGAGAGCAGACGCAGTCACCGACCGAGGTCGCGACTTCGTAGCGTTCCTTCGCAATATCGGTGAGCCGCGTGAGCGGGAATTGGGCGGTGGAACCTACGGGTTCGGCAAGGGAATCCTCTATCTCGCATCAGGGTCGGGCACCATCCTTGTCCACACGCGGTGCCACTACGAGGGTCGGTTCGAGACGCGACTGATGGCGGCGGCGCTCTGGAAGAGCTACGACGCTACCGAAGGAGACCGCGAACGTCGCTACACCGGCCGTCACTGGTGGGGCGACGTATCGGGCGACGTCATCGAACCTCTGGTGGGAGCGGACGCGGATGACATGGCCCGCAAACTCGGTCTGCGGCCGTTCGGTGCCACCGAAACCGGAACGACGATCTCCATTCTCGATCCCAACCTCGAGGGTGGAGAACCGGCCGATATAGCTCGCTACCTGGCCGAAACCATCGTGTACCAGCTCTGGCCGAAAATGCTGGCCGACAGTAATGGTGTCGTTCCGATGCGGTTTTCGGTCACCTGTGACGGTATCGACTACCCCGTGCCTGACCCTGCGCAAATGAAGACACTGAAGCTGTTCGTCCATGCGTATCGAAAGATGGTCGGAAGTGACGCCGAGGAGCTGTATTGCAGACGCCCAAAGAAGTTGCTCGGCCGCTTCGGAATCGAGCAGACGGTTGCGCTTCGATTCGAACCGAGCGAGGCAGAATACATGGCTGGTTTCGAGACCGGCATGGTGCATCATGTGTGTCTCATGCGTCCTGCTGAACTCGTTGTGACCTATTGGCCCGGTCCGAAGCCTGCCAGCGAAATATCTGCTTACGCAGCTGTTTTCCGCGCTGACAGAGAGGTCGACGTAGCTTTCGCGCGAGCTGAGCCCCCAACGCACGACAACTGGAATTATCAGTCGCTCGACCACCCCGAATATTCGTTCGTGAAGATGGCGTTCACGAGGATGAAGGAAGAGATCGACAAGGTGATCGGTCCTCGTGGCAGTAGCGGGGTCGAGGTTGCGCAGGTGTCGCTCGGTGCGGCCAGTGACAGGCTGTCTCCACTGGTCGGTGGTGCATGGGGCATCGGCTCGGCCACCGACTACGGCAGGCCCGGTGATACTGCGCCACCTCCACGGCCTGCGCCGCAGCGGCGGCCCAGTGGTCGGCGAATGGATCCTGCGGAGTCCGATGACCTCGAATCGTACGATGCGATCGAGTCCAAGGGCTTTGGCGATCTAGGTTCCGGAGCTGGTGATGCCTACGGAGGCAGCGAGAACGGCCATGTGCTCGAATCTCGTGCAAAGCAGTCCGCGGCACGGCGGCGCCGTCCCAAGATCGAGTACGTCGGTGACCCCGAACCTGACGAGCTGTGGGGGCACGGTGTTGTGGTGCAGCGGTTCAAGTTGCCGGTCGCGGTCCTCCAGCGGGTCAGCGCTGACGTCGCCGTCGCGTTGGCCAGTGATGGTGGTCTGGAAATGGATCCGCCGACCGGTGCCGAGATACCCAACCTTGTGGGGTGGGAGGATCCAGCCGGGGAGGTTCATCAGACACCGACATACGTGATCGAGGGCGGCGACGGCCGAGTGTGGAAAGCGATTGTCAAGCCTGCCGCTGACACGATGACCGACATCGTTCTGTTCACAACGGCGGTTGCCTGATGCCTAATCGCGTTCTGCCGTATAGGAAGCCGACCGCCGGCGTTGTCAAGGCTGGGGACTGGTTGCTCACGATAGGTGGTGAGGAGATCTCATTACCGGACCACCTTCCGCATTGGGACTATCAGACGAATCTGGTACTGCGCAGGGTCGTACACGTCGACCTCGAGCGTGCACTGGCGGAGTCGACCCTCGCACCTGGAACCGAATTGGCGTTGGCGGGGGTCTGGACGTCGACTGGATCCAAGCTACGTGGGACGCTGTCTCGCGTAATCGTTCCCGCCAACGGTGAGGTCGAGCTGCGGGCAGAACTCGCCGGCGTTGATCTCGGCGGGGTTGTCGTGCTCGATACTGCACTGGTGCTGGCGCGACGCAGACACGGCACCGATCGGCCGGTGGCCCCTCGTCGTGGTGGGTCGGTGCTGTGGAGCGATCGCACGCAAATCCGGCTGCAGGGCGATGCGCCGCAATTTCCCATCGCCATTGTCGATTTCGACCAGACAAACTATCCGGGTGATGCCGCCTGGCACCTCGAGATCGGCAGCGACCTCGACGTTGCCACAATGGGTTCACTGCTGCTGTTGGTCAACGAGAAGAAGACGTTGATTGCAGAAGCACTGCAGCGCGCGGCAAATCCTCGCCTGCAGGACAAGCTGGCGCTGTCCATGCTCTACGCAGACGTGGCACGAACCATGGTGGATCATGCTTTGAGCATCAGCGAATTCAATGACGACGCGACCTATCTCGACGAGACTCTGGGAGCCACTCTCCAGGAACTGTTCGGCCGCCTGTTTCCCGGTCGATCCATCACAGACGTCCGCCTTGCCGCGCAGGAATCCCCGAATCTCTTCGCCTCGCAGCTGCAGGCGGCAGTCAAGATCTTCGAGGGGATCGCATGACACTTCTCTATCCGCGACTGCTCCGACATCGCGCGAAACCTCTTGCCGCGGAATACCGGGAGCTCGGCCCGATCGAGTTGAGTAGCCGCTGCTCTCTCTCGGACAGTTCTGCTGTGTTCGTCGCGACCGGCGGTACGCGTGTCGATCCGGCCAAGCTCCAGCTCCTGCGCGACATCGTCGTCGACTTGGCCAAGGAATCCGGTTTCCCGCAACCCCCGGACGCCAAGCAGAAGACCAGCTTCGACCTGCAACTCGCAGTTGCTCTGCACCGTGAGATGCGAATCTCGCCCGCCGAGGCAGCCTCCGGCGATGTCTGGGCATTTCTCGCGCTGATCGTCCTGCCCGATGTCGCGCACTGGCGCTATCCCAAACCCCCGACAGATCGAGTGCTCGGCTCTGACCTCACCCGCCACGTCCTCGGACGGATGTGGTGGCGATCCCAACTCGTATACGCGCCCGGTGATGCAGATCCCTACGCTGCGCTCCATGTGCTCGGTGAGGCCGCGTTCGACCAGATCTACGCGCGCCGTGCGGCCCTGGGCGGCAGCCCCCATCTGATCCAGTCGATCCTGCGCACCTGGAAACAGATGAATTTCGCGGGGCCCGATATCACCGAACGAGACATACTCCGAGACTTCCTGAAACGTCTTCTCCGACTCGCGCCTCTGATGCTTTTCGAAGCGCTCGATAGTCGAGCACTTGACGAGGAACTCCTCGAGATCGCCAAGGAAACGGTGATCGGCTACTTGTCGTCCGGTGGTCGGGTGTCTCCGAACGAGATCGGGGCCCGAACAGCCCAGGTCTTCGCCGCCGGTTCCTGAGGCGCATGATCGCCGTCGTGCGGCTGGCGGTTCCAATCTGTTCGCCGAGCCACTCGATTCGTCCCGCTACGGCATTATTACCTGATGGTGATGGGACCGCCCTCTAATCGTTGCGCCGGGCAGCCTGTCGATGAAAGGGACTCGAACTCACGCCGACGCGATCTGGTTTGGCCTGCACTGGTCAGGGTGTGATCGGAGAAGACGGCGTCCTAGTTGTTCAACGGTTCGGCGCATGAGATGCGGCGCATAATAGATTCATGAATAGTGTTGTGCAGCAACTGATTACTGTTGCCGGTGTACTGCTGGGTGCAGGGGCAACCTTTGCGGGGGCTGCCTTGACGGAACGGGCGAAGTGGCGTCGCACTCAGCAGAGTCGGTGGGACGATCGGCGGCTGGTTGCCTACAGCGAGTTCGCGCATGCGCTGAAGAATTATTCGGTGGTGTCTATGCGGATGGCTGCCGCCAGGGGTTTTCCGAGCTCTGGGCAGGCGATCCCGGCTGAAGAAGGGGAAGGTCTGCTGCTCGAGGCCGACTCCGAGAAGACACTGAAGTGGGAGATGGTGTTGCTCCTCGGGTCCCCCGAAGCTGTGGCAGCCGCGCGGGCCTGGAACAAGGCAGTGTGGGAGTTGAGCCTTGTGGCGCGTGGCGCCGAAATCAGTCATGAGGACTACATCCGTGCGTTCGAAGCAGCCGGGCACAAACGGAATGCTTTCTACGAATGCGCCCGCAACGACCTCGGGGTTCGAATCGGTGAGTTGCCGGTCGGCGACGGGCTGTGGCTGCCTCAGAACGTGGGTTTCGGCGTGATTTCGAACCCGAACCCCGTCGCATCAACCGCGAACGGTGGATGACGGTACTCGACATCCTCGACCTGGACTCCGAGCTCCGCGATCTGCTCGGGTGCCCAGTCGATGTGCATGCGGCTGATCTGGACAGGCGCTTGGCCGATGAAATCGAAGCGGCCCGAATGTGATTGGCAGAGTAGTTCGTGATCAGAGGGACGGGGTTGGGCGGACCATGGTCTGTTGGTGGACCTTTGATCCTTGGTAGCGCAGGCCGGGGACTGCGGCAGGGGATCCGTGGGCGGTGAAGCCGTGGCGTTCGAAAAAGCGGACGGCGCGCGGGTTTTCGACGAGGGTTTGTAGGTAGCAGCCGGGGGAGCCGCTCGCGCTCAGGTGGTCCAAGAACTGGTGCATCAGGGCGTCGGCGGCGCCTGTGCCTCGGGCGGACGGGGCGAGGTTGATGTGGAGGTGAGAGGGCCAGCGGGGGTCGGTGAGTTCGGCGGCGAGGGGGTGGTGGCGGAGTTTGGCGAGGGCGGTGTCGGTGAGGGCGCGGGCGAAGAAGGTGGCGGGCTTGCGGCGGAAGATCAGGCGGTGGTCGCGGATTGCGGATTCGAGGCGGGCTTCTTCGGTCGGGAAGGTGGTGCTGTCGACGCAGCCGGTGAGGTAGCCGACGAGGCGGCCGTCGTCCACTGCGAGGAAGAGGGAGTCGGGTGCGAGGTCCATGTAGGGGGTCAGGTACACGGCTTTCTCGGATTCGGGGTGGCCCCAGAGGCTTGCCGTGGGGGAACCCTCGCCGACGTGGGAGGCCAGGGCCGTCAGTTCGGGACGGTCGGCCTCGGTGTATCTGCGGATCTCCACTGATCCAATGTACGCACGAAAGACCCTGCGGACTCAGAGGTTTCAGCGAGGTGGGCAGATCTTGATGGCGTCGCGGGAGATGCAGATGTCGTATTCGCCGGGGGAGGCGATGACGGCGTTTCCGTAGGCGGAGCGGATGAAGGGGGAGGTGTACCAGCGGTTTTCGCGCATGTCTTCGAAGAAGTCGCGGTCGGAGCCGTTGAGGAAGATGTGGGATTGGGTGGTGGGTCGGCCGTCGAGGCGCTGGCCGTAGAGGCGGGTGAGGGTGTAGCCGGAGTGGAAGCCGAGGGCGTTGACCCAGGGTTCCAGTTCGACGATGGCCGCTTGCATCACCCACAGGTCGCCTTCGATGCGGTGGGTGGTGCGGTCGGTGACGGTGCCGTCGGTGTCGAAGGTGGCGACGTCGAGTTCCAGGGATTGGTCTCCGACGGTTTTCGCGATCACGTGGGCGGCTTTGATCTCGCCGGTGAGGCCCAGGTAGGTCTGGAGGAGGGTGGCGATCCAGAGGAGCAGGGTGGCGGCGAGGAGGAGGGCGGTTCCGGGGATCGCGCGGCCCAGAACGGATTTGAGGCCGCGGCGGCGGGTGGTTGGCAGGGCTGCCGCGACGAGCAGGACGAGGCCCACCGCGAGCAGGACGAGCAGGCCGATCTGGGGGAGCCCGAAGGACACCGGGAAACTCATGAACTGGGTATACCCCGAAAGCTGTTGCGGCAGGCCCTGACTAGAGGGACTGGGGGCCCGAATCCGGCAAGGAGGGCTGACGCCGGCGCAGGATCAGGGCGACGATGGCCGTGCACACGAGCGCGATGATCACCGCGACGGTGCCGGGCACGGGTCCACGGTCCACCTCGGCGGTGCGGTACCAGGCCGAGGAGTAGGCGAGGTGGCCGAATTCGGTGTCGCTCAGTGCGACTCCGAGGGATGGGACGAACAGCACGCAGAAGCCGACGACCGCCGACGAGGAGTTGACCGGAACCGCACTGCCCACGCCGTAACCGCAGATGGCGCCGAGCGCGAGGCAGCCCACGGCGGCGGTGAGGGTCGCCGGGGGTGCGGTCATGTCGGCGGCGAGGGTGAGGCCGGCCAGCGCCACGATCCAGAGGGCGGCGGCGAGGGGGCGTGGGCGGTGCATGCCGAGGCCGAGACCGATGGCGATGGCGACGAGGGTGCCCAGATCGACCCAGCCGTTGCGGGGCAGGGTGATGACCAGGCTGCCCGCCACCGAGAACGACGACATCAACACCGTGAGCACGCCGTCACGCTCGGGCAGCACGAAAGCGGCGGCCGCGGTGGCGGCGAGCACGATGATCGAGGCGATCACCACGTGCCGCAGGCTGGTCTTGTGGTGCGACACGTTCAGCGAGGTGAAGATGATCGCCGAGTAGACGAAAACGGCGGCGAGTACCGGCGCGAGCGGGATCGCGGAATCGGTGTGAGCCGGGGCGGGCGTGGCACTGGTGACCGCGAAATACGCGAGCGCGAGCACGCTGGCCCCGATGAACCACAGCGGCAGGGAGCCCGCGAGCGCCCCGTCGAAACCGCCGGTGGTGTCGTCGGTCGGCGTCTGGGTGAGGTCACCGAGGACCGTGGCGCCGATCGCGGCGAACAGGTAGGCGATGCGCAGCCTCGGCTCGTTCCACACCGCCACCGCGGTGGCGCCGAGCGCCATCCCGGCCAGCAGCGCGTCGACGAAGTTCAGGGTCGCCAGGGACACACCGCTGTCGAGACGGCCGTCGCTGCTGTCGCCCGCGGCGAGCAGGTGGCTCAGCAGGATCCCGGCGAGCGCGAGCAGTGCGGTCCAGCGGGCGGTGCGCACACTGCCCACCGCCACGGTGACGGCGGCGGTGATGACCGCGATGAACGCGCCGCCGGTCATCGCGCGCGGGATGTTGAACACCAGCAGATCGTCGTGGGCGGATTCGCCCAGATCGGCGAAGCTGATCGGCATCATGATCGCGAGCACCGCCACGGAGGTGGCGACGACGACCGTGAGTGCCTCGGCGGCGGGCCTCGCCGCGACGCGGATCATGAGCAGCCGTGTCGGAGTGGGGGTCGCGCAGGATGGTGAGACACCGGATCTCCGTTCTCGCGGACGAGCCTGGCTGGAGTTTATCCAGCTCGGATGCGTCGACCGGTCCGTGCGCTTTCGTGTCGCGCTCGCCGGCATGCGACCATGAACGAATCGGCATGTCAGGCAAATGATTAGGAAGGTCGGTGGATGACCGGCGGCGTGGTGAGCTGGTTCGACGGCGGCAAGGGGTTCGGTTTCATCACCCCGGACGCGGGCGGGCCGGAGGTGTTCGTGGAGTACACCGAACTCGTCGGCGAAGGATTCCGGACACTGCGGGCCGGTCAGCGCGTGGAATTCGCGGTGCACGAGACGCGACGCGGTCCCGAGGCGCAGCGGGTGCGTGCCGTCGATTAGTTCTGGCCGCTCGGCCAGAAACGGCTGGCGCGTTGCCCGTGGATCGGGCGGGTCAGGTTCGGATCCTCGGCCTCGGTGATGCCGACCTGCATGAGCAGGATCATGGTGACCATGCTGATCGCCACGATCAGCGGTGTGAGCAGCTGTGACGCGGTGGCGCCCGTGGCATGGGCGACGTGCGCGCTGGTGTGGGCGCTCATGGAGAACATGCCGGTGTAGTGCATGCCCGTGACGGCGACGCCCATCAGCAGGGCCGCGCCGATGGTGGCGAGGAAACCGTGGATGTGCAGGGCGAACCAGAGGGCGGCGGTGGCGGCGACCACGGCGATCACCAGTGAGGCGACCACGACAGTCGGCTCGTAGACGATCTCGATGTCGGTTTTCATCGCATACATCCCGGCGTAGTGCATGGCTGCCACGCCGAGACCGGTGATCGCGCCGCCCACCGGGAGCGCGGCAGTGTCCCAGCTGCGGCGCACGACGATCGACAAGCCGAGCCACACCACGGCCATGGCGACAGCGGCGCTGAACAGCGTGATCGGCACGTTGTAGCGGATGGTCGCGCCCTGCACGGAGAAACCGAGCATCGCGATGAAGTGCATAACCCAGATGCCGGTTCCGCCGAGTGCGATGGCGGCCGCGGTGAGCCATCCGCCGTGGATGCCGGAGGCGCGCGAGCGAACCATGCAACGCAGTGCCAGCATCGAGCCGAGGACCGACATGAGATAGGCGAGCAACGGGGTCAGCCAGCCGTAAGTGAAATGGTTGATGTTCAGCACGCTCAGCTCCTTGCGCGTTTTCTCGTCCGGGATGGGTGCACCCTCACGAAACGGAAAATACGCTGGTAGGAAATTTGCCGTACTGGTTTTATCGAAAATGTATAGGGTCGCTGACGGTGGTCGGTCACCGCGCAATAGGGTTATCGATGGTGATGCGTGCCAGTCGGTTCGGTTCGTGTTCCGGACAATTCGCCGCATCCCTGTGGCAACCACATCGGCATCCACGCAGCATCCACCTCGCCGACTATGTGACAGCACCAACTGGCAGCTACGAGGGTTGGCTTGCTCACAGCGCCCCGGTGGAGGTGTGGAGGAATTTCCGAAACCGTGGCATTGTTGAACAGCGAGACCGGGACCGGACTATTAGGACCTGGCTCGTCTACAGGAAAGTTTTTGAAATGGCTCAGGGCATTGTGAAGTGGTTCAACAGCGAGAAGGGCTTCGGCTTCATCGCGCAAGACGGCGGAGGCCCCGACGTCTTCGTGCATTACTCGGCTGTCAGTGGCTCGGGCTTCCGCTCCCTCGATGAGGGTCAGCGTGTGGAGTTCGAGATCGGCCAGGGTCAGAAGGGCCCCCAGGCTCAGGACGTTCGCGTCCTCTGATTCTGCGCGAACCAGCGTACGAACGTGAAGCTCCGCACCGGATGGTGCGGAGTTTCTGCTATTTCAGGGCCTCCGCGCGGAAGAACTCGTCGGTCACCGCCCGCGCCGTGCTGAGGTCGCGCGGCATGCGTGCGGTGAACTCTGTTGCGGCCCTGGCGAACTCGTCGTCGATGAAGGCCGGGATCAGGGCAGGCGGTGCACCGGCCCCCATCTCGCGGGTGCGCGACTTCAGGTCCGTGAGTTCGGTGATGGCCGCGACCAGATCGGCGGGCAGCTCGCACTGCGCCATCAATGTCGGCAGGTGCATGGGTGCCACCGCCGCGCCGGGATGCTCGCGCAACCAGCGCAGCGCCATCGCCGGGCGCAGCGAGTAGAACACTTTTTTCAAACCGCCGTTGCGCGCGTAGAGCCCCCACTGGCGGGCACCCAGGTGTAGATAGTGACGGGCGATGCGGTCGCGATCAGCCACCTGAACTGCGACTTCACGCAGACGGGCGCGGAAATCCTCGTCTCCGCGGTACACGATGGGTGACATCAACCACTCCACGAGCACCGCGTTGCCCTGCACCAACAGCCGCAGCGCCTTGGCCAGATCCCAGCCGTTCACATCGAGCAGGCCGGCCGGCGGCGTCTCGATCACATCGCGGGTACGCCACGGCGACAGATACGTCTCCAGGCCCGCGACATAGACGAAACGGCAGTCGTAATCGGAATCGGGTGAGGGGAAACCCCAAGCGCGGCTGCCGCTTTCGATGGCCAGGCGGATGCGCACACCGTGCTCGGCAGCGACCCGGTCGAGCTCGGCGTCGACGGCGGCCACCACGACCGGATCCATCGACTCGGGGACGGTGCGCAGCGACATGCGGTGATGTTAAGTGGTGTGGCTCCCAGGGTTCACCCGGTTTTCGGGCAGGGGGGTAAGGGGACCCGAACCCCGGCGACTATTCTGGGCCGCGGTAACTGCCGACCCCTTTCTTCCCCAGGAGTACCCCACAGTGAGCCAAGCAGGCCGTCCTGTAGTTCTGATCGCCGACAAGCTCGCCCAGTCGACCGTCGACGCGCTCGGTGACGGTGTCGAGGTTCGCTGGGTCGACGGCCCCGACCGCCCGGCGCTGCTCGCCGCGGTCCCCGAGGCCGACGCGCTGCTCGTGCGTTCCGCCACCACCGTCGACGCCGAGGTGCTCGACGCGGGCAAGAAGCTCCAGATCGTCGCCCGTGCCGGCGTCGGCCTCGACAACGTCGATGTGCCCGCCGCCACCGAGCGTGGCGTGATGGTCGTGAACGCGCCCACCTCCAACATCCACACCGCCGCCGAGCACGCGGTCACCCTGCTGCTCGCCGCCGCCCGCCAGATCCCGGCGGCGGACGCGACGCTGCGTGAGAAGACCTGGCAGCGCAGCAAGTTCAACGGTGTCGAGATCTTCGGCAAGACCGTCGGCGTGATCGGCCTCGGCCGCATCGGTCAGCTGTTCGCCGCCCGCCTGGCCGCGTTCGAGACCAAGATCGTCGCCTACGACCCCTACGTGTCGCCGGCCAAGGCCGCCCAGCTCGGTATCGAGCTGCTCTCGCTCGACGAGGTGCTCCAGCGCGCCGACTTCATCTCGGTGCACCTGCCCAAGACCCCCGAGACCAAGGGCCTGCTCAACGCCGAGCGTCTCGCGCTGACCAAGCCGGGCGTCGTCATCGTCAACGCCGCGCGCGGTGGGCTGATCGACGAGCAGGCGCTGGCCGACGCCATCACCAAGGGTCACGTGCGTGCCGCGGGCCTCGACGTGTTCGAGACCGAGCCGTGCACCGACTCGCCGCTGTTCGACCTGCCGCAGGTCGTCGTGACCCCGCACCTCGGTGCGTCCACCTCGGAGGCGCAGGACCGCGCGGGCACCGATGTCGCCAAGTCGGTGCTGCTCGCGCTGGCCGGTGAGTTCGTGCCCGGCGCCGTGAACGTCACCGGTGGTGCCGTGAACGACGAGGTCGCCCCCTGGCTCGACGTCGTCCGCAAGCAGGGCGCGCTGCTCGGCGCCATCGCCAGCGAGCTGCCCGTCAGCATCGAGGTGCAGGTGCGCGGCGAGCTGGCCGCCCAGGACGTGGCCGTGCTCGAGCTGTCGGCGCTGCGCGGTGTGTTCTCGGCGCTGGTCGAGGACCAGGTCACCTTCGTCAACGCGCCGTCGCTGGCCAAGGAGCGTGGCATCACCGCCACCGTCACCACCGCCACCGAGAGCCCCAACCACCGCAGCATGGTCGACCTGCGCGCCGTGTTCGGCGACGGCTCCACCCTGAACGTGGCCGGGTCGCTCACCGAGCCCGCCCAGGTGGAGAAGATCGTCAACATCAACGGCCGCAACTACGACATGCGCGCCGAGGGCCTGAACCTGGCCGTGCTGAACTACGGCGACAAGCCGGGCGCGCTCGGCAAGATCGGCACGCTGCTCGGTGAGGCCGAGATCGATATCCTGGCCGCTCAGCTGAGCCAGGACGTGGATGCCGAAGGCGCAACCGTCGTGCTGCGCGTCAACCGCGAGGTGCCCGCCGAGGTGCAGACCGCGATCGGCGAAGCCGTCGGTGCGTCCAAGGTCGTGCTGGTAGACCTGGCCTGAGTTGTGACGTCCCGGTACCGCCGGGACATCGGCAGCTGCGCGCCGTCACCCCACGGTGGCGGCGCGCGCTCGTATCCCGGTGGCGAACCGCCCCGGCTTCGAACGGAGCTTGTTCATGAAACTCGCAGTCATCGCCGGTGACGGCATCGGTCCCGAGGTCATCGCCGAGGCGCTCAAGGTGCTCGACGTGGTGTCGCCCGGTGTCGAGAAGACCGAATACGACCTCGGTGCCGCCCGCTACCACCGCACCGGGGAGATCCTGCCGGAGTCGGTGCTGCCCGAGCTGAAGCAGCACGACGCGATCCTGCTCGGCGCGATCGGCGACCCGTCGGTGCCCAGCGGTGTGCTCGAGCGTGGGCTGCTGCTGAAGACCCGGTTCGCGCTGGACCACCACGTGAATCTGCGGCCCTCGAAGCTGTACCCGGGTGTCACCAGCCCCCTCAGCGGCAACCCGGACATCGACTTCGTCGTCGTGCGTGAGGGCACCGAAGGCCCGTACACCGGTACCGGTGGCGCGATCCGCGTCGGCACCCCGCACGAGGTGGCGACCGAGGTCTCCAACAACACCCGCTTCGGCATCGAGCGCGTGGTGCGCTACGCCTTCGCCGCCGCGCAGGCCCGCCGCAAGCACCTCACCCTGGTGCACAAGAACAACGTGCTCACCTTCGCCGGGTCGCTGTGGCAGCGCACCGTCGACGAGGTCGGCGCCGAATTCCCCGATGTGGCAACGGCTTACCAGCACATCGACGCCGCGACCATCCACATGGTGAACGATCCGGGTCGCTTCGACGTGATCGTCACCGACAACCTGTTCGGCGACATCATCACCGACCTCGCCGCCGCCGTGAGCGGTGGCATCGGCCTGGCCGCCTCGGGCAATATCGACGCCTCGGGTGTGAACCCGTCGATGTTCGAACCGGTCCACGGCAGCGCCCCCGACATCGCGGGCCAGTCCAAGGCCGACCCGACCGCCGCCATCCTCTCGGTCGCCCTGCTGCTCAACCACCTGGGCAACACCGAAGGCGCCGCCCGCATCGAATCCGCCGTCGCCAAGGATCTGGCCGCCCGCACGGGCACCGCCTCCACCGTGGAGATCGGCGACCGCATCGCCGCCACCGTCTGAGGAAACCGACTAGAAGGGCCCGCACCGGCAACTTTGCCGGTGCGGGCCCTTTTGTGTGTGATGATCGGCCCGAGAGACATTCGTGCAGTGAACAGCTGCGGCGGCGAAGGATCCGTAAGTCTTGAGCGTCTTTCAGCTTCGCGGATCGTCCGGCGCTGCTTTGGTAGGTCCCTTGGTCGCGGAAGGCTAGCGGCCCGACTGGGCGCGGCGCCAAGCGGAGGAGCTGAGGAGGCGGAGCCCGTTGAGAGCGACGATCACGGTCGATCCTTCGTGCCCTGCTACGCCGAGGGGAAGGGGTAGGTGGCCGACCAGGTCCCAGGTGACCAGGATCGCGATGAAGGTGGCGGCGATGGCGAGGTTGGCGACTACCAGGCGGCGGGCTCGTCGGGACAGGGCGATGACGGTGGGGATGGTGGTGAGGTCGTCGCGGACCACCACGGCGTCGGCGGTTTGCAGTGTGAGGTCGGAGGCGGTGGGGCCCATGGCGATTCCGACGTGGGCGGTAGCCAGGGCGGGGGCGTCGTTGATGCCGTCGCCGACCATGGTGATGCGGTCGCCGCCGGACTGCAGGGTCCGGATGGCGGTGACCTTGTCCTCGGGGAGCAGGTCTGTTCGCAGGTCGGTGATTCCGACGCGGGTGGCGAGATGGCTTGCGGTCGCGTGACTGTCGCCGGTGAGCAGAACCGGTGAGGTGCCTGTCGATTCGGTCAGTCTGGCGACGGTGGCGGCTGATTCAGGGCGGTCGCGATCGGTGATGCCGAGGACCGCTACCGGGGAGCCGTCGCAGACGACGACCACCGCGGTATGGCCACGCGACTGCTGAGTCGTCACCTCCACGGCAACAGCTCGATCCGGGGTGGGTGTGGCGAGTAGCGCTGTGGGCGAACCGATTCGGATCGCGTGCCCGTCGACAGTGGCGGAAACGCCGCGCCCCGGTTCGGACGTGAAGTTCACGGCCTCGGGCAAGCCGAGGCCGCGCTGACGAGCCGCTCGCACGATGGCCTCGGCCAACGGGTGTTCGCTGCCGTGCTCGGCTGCCGCAGCCAGCCGCAGGACCGTGTCCTCGGTGAGTGCGGTACCGGGCAGCACGCGGATCTCGGCGACTTCGGGGGTGCCGCGGGTGAGCGTGCCGGTCTTGTCGAACGCCACTCGCGTGGTGGTACCGAGCTGTTCCATCACGGCGGCGGACTTCACCAGCACACCGTGGCGGCCTGCCGTGGCGATGGCGGCCAGCAACGGCGGCATGGTCGCGAGAACCACGGCACAGGGGGACGCGACGATCATGAAAGTCATGGCGCGCAAAAGAGATTCGCGGACCGGCTCACCCCAGAGCAGCGGCACGACGAACACGGCGATGGTGGCGGCCACCATGCCGATCGAATAGCGCTGCTCGATCTTCTCGATGAACAGCTGGGTGCCCGCCTTGGTGCGCACGGCCTCGTCGACCAGGCCGGCGATCCGCGCGACCACCCAGTCACTCGCCCGCCGGTCCACCCGGATCCGCAGCGTGCCGGTGCCGTTGAGGGTGCCCGCGAAAACCTCGTCGCCGACGGTCCGGTCGACGGGCAGCGGTTCGCCGGTGATGGTGGCCTGGTCGACCTCGCTCGCCCCACCGACCACGGTCCCGTCCGCTGCGATGCGGTCGCCCGGGCGGACCAGTACCACGTCACCGATGACGAGATCTGTTGCGTCCACCGTCTGTTCGTCGCCGTCGCGCAGGACGACGGCGGCATCGGGGGTGAGGTCGAGCAGTCCGCGCACGGAGTCCTCGGTCCGCGCGGTGGCCAGCGCCTCCATCGCGCCGGAGGTCGCGAAGATGACGATCAGCAGCGCACCGTCGGTCACCTGCCCGATCGACATGGCGCCGATCGCCGCGACAACCATCAGCAGATCGACATCGAGCGTCTTCTCCCGCAATGCCTGCAACCCGCCGAGTGCGGGCTCCCAACCGCCCGTGACGGCACACACCAGATACAGCGCCCACCACGACCACGACGGCGCCCCGGACAGCTGCGCGGCCAGACCGACCAGGAACAGCACGAGAGAGGCGGCCGCCCAGCGGATTTCGGCGATCTCGAACAGCCGGGTCCGTCGCGAGCGCGGGGGAGCGGCGGCGCCGGGACGGACCGCGACGGCGGTGGGCATGGCCACGGGAAACCTCCGTGAGACGGGGAACGGAACAACCCGAGAATAACAGAACATATGAAGAGGTCTTCATTTCAACGGGTCGGTTAGACTCCTGCCATGGGACACGGTGTGGAGGGCCGCGACCGGCCGACCACCCGGCTGGACGCCGATACGGCCGCGCACGTCGCGACCACCCTGCAGGCCCTCGCCACCCCGAGCAGGCTGCTGATCCTGTCGGAACTGCGGCAGGGACCGCGCCCGGTGACCGAACTGGCCGAGGCGGTGGGGATGGAACAGTCGGCCGTCTCCCACCAGTTGCGCCTGCTGCGCAACCTCGGCCTCGTCGTCGGCACCCGCGCGGGCCGCAGCATCGTCTACAGCCTGCACGACAACCACGTCGCCCAACTGCTCGACGAAGCCGTCTACCACAGCGAACACCTGCGCCTCGGTCTGTCCGACCGCTCCGGCACCGCCTGATCCGCCGGGCCGGACAACCTCGATCGGGCGCCTACCTTCCGGTGCCCCTCGGTACCAGAGGCACCGCCGCCATGGCTGCCACTGCCGCGAACGCGAACGCCGTCGGATACCCGCTCACCGAGATCAGCGCGCCGAATGCCGGTGGGATGGCGGCCAATACGAGGTTCTGGCCCGTGTTCTGAATGCCGAGACCACGTCCGCTCCAGAACGGTCCCGCGATCTCGGCGACCGCGGTGAACGCCAATCCGTTGTCCGACACCGAGATCACCGACGCCGCGACCATCAGAGGCACGGCGATCCACCCCCAGCCCGTCCCCGCGGCGACCGCAAGTGCGACCATCGACAACACCGCGGCGACGGCGACCTGACGCAGCGGCCCGAGCCGGTTGCCGACCCGATCCGACCACGCGCCCGCGCCGATTCGTCCAGCGGCGCCCAGCAATTGGGTGACCGTCATCAGTACGCCCGCCGCCACCGGCGACCAGCCCAGATCGCGGTGCAACCACATCAGCCCGAACGTCCACAGGGTGGCCTGTGGGAAGACCAGCAGGATGGACACCGCGTGAATGCGCCACAGCGTGGAGTCGCCACGGTAGGGGTTGGTCCGGTCGGCAGCTTTCGTGGGCGGCCGGGGCGGATCGACAATGCCTGCCAGGCAACCGATCGCACCCGCGGCGGCCAGCAGCGCGGGCACCAGCAGGGCGGCGGCGATGCCGTACCGGTCGGCGACCCACGGGATGGTCAGCGCGCCCACGCCGACACCGAGGGGCTGGGCGGTCTGTCGAATGCCCATGGCCAGCCCGCGCCGGTCCGGGGGGAACCAGCCGACGATCACCCGCCCGCTCGCACCGTTGGAACTGGCCGCGCCGACACCGCCGAGGAAGAGCAGCACGCCGAAGGCGATCGGATCCTCGACCAGGGCGGCGCCCACGCCGGCGGCGAACATCAGTGTGGTGCCCGCGACCAGCACGATCCGCTCGCCGATGCGGTCGACGACATAACCCCACGCGATCAGCGTGCACACCAGGCCGACGGTCGGCAGGGCGACGAGCGCACCCGCGGCGGCCAGCGAATCACCGCGATCGGTGAGCGCGGGCAACAGGAAGGGGGTGCCGTGCACGAAAGTGGCACTCGACGTCTGCGCGAGCACACCGAGAGCGAGCATCGACCAGCGTCTGCCGTTGCTGATCTGGGATACCCCGGCCGTCGGCCGCGCCTTCGTCACGATACTCACCTCGCCGAATTGCACGATTGCATCTCATTATTTGAGATCGATGTCTCATCTTGTGAACATCGAAGATCACGCTACACCGGTGACCCCGGGTTCCGGTGCCTGGCGTCGGTGTCTGACGGATCACATCCGGCGGCGACTGTGCGTAATGCGAATCACGAACGCGGGCAGCAGGTTCGAAATCACACGAATGTGACTTCGCTCGCCCTGCCGGTTCGGCCGCGCGAGGCGATCACGGGCGCGTTCGGGCAGGTGGGCCCGCCTCGATAGACTCCCGGGCATGCGCTTAGGTCGAGTTGCCAGTCCCGATGGAGTCGCGTTCGTCAGCATCGAAGGCGACGGAAGCGACGCCGTCGCCAAGGAGATCGCCGAACATCCGTTCGGCACGCCGACGTTCACCGGGCGGAGCTGGCCGCTGGCCGACATCCGCCTGCTGGCGCCGATCCTGGCCAGCAAGGTGATCTGTATCGGCAAGAACTACGCCGCCCACGCGGCCGAAATGGGTGGTGAGGCGCCGAAGGATCCGGTGATCTTCATCAAGCCGAACACCTCGATCGTCGGGCCGAACGCCCCGATCATCCTGCCGCCCAGCTCCTCTCAGGTCGACTTCGAGGGCGAGCTGGCCGTGGTGATCGGCCGCCCCTGCAAGGACGTGCCCGCAGCCAAGGCCGCCGATGTGATCCTCGGCTACACCGTGGCCAACGACGTCACCGCGCGCGACCAGCAGCGCCACGACGGGCAGTGGACGAGGGCCAAGGGCTACGACACGTTCTGCCCGCTCGGCCCGTGGATCGAAACCGCCATCGACCCAAGCGATCTGGAGATCACCACCGAGCTGGACGGCGAAGTCCGCCAGCGCAGCCGCACGTCGCTGTTCCTGCACGACATCCCGAAGATCATCGAATGGATCAGCTCGGTGATGACGCTGCTGCCCGGCGACGTGATCCTCACCGGCACACCGGAAGGCGTCGGCCCGCTGGCGGCCGGGCAGAACGTGTCGGTCACCGTCGAGGGCATCGGCACCCTCACCAATCCTGTTGCCACCAAGCGCTGATAGCGGAGAAGAGAGTCATGACACAAGTACGGGTCCGTTTCTGCCCGTCGCCGACCGGCACGCCGCACGTCGGCCTGATCCGCACGGCGCTGTTCAACTGGGCGTTCGCCCGCCATCACGGCGGCAGCTTCGTGTTCCGGATCGAAGACACCGATGCCGCACGCGATTCCGAGGATTCCTACCGCGCGCTGCTCGACGCGCTGCGCTGGCTCGGGCTCACCTGGGACGAGGGCCCGGAGGTCGGCGGCCCGTACGAGCCGTACCGGCAGTCGCTGCGCCGCGACCAGCATCTCGACGTCGTGCGCAAGCTGCTCGAGGCCGGCGAGGCCTATGAGGCCTTCTCCACGCCCGAGGAGGTCGAGGCCCGCCATCGCGCCGCCGGTCGCGACCCGAAACTCGGTTACGACAATTTCGATCGCGATCTGACGCCCGAGCAGATCGCCGCCTACAAAGCCGAGGGCAGGCCCGCGGTGGTGCGTTTGCGCATGCCCGACTCCGACCTCGGCTGGAATGATCTTGTTCGCGGGGAAACCACCTTCAAAGCGGGCACTGTTCCCGATTTCGCGCTCACCCGTGGAAATGGTGATCCGCTGTACACGCTGGTGAATCCGGTCGACGACGCGCTCATGAAGATCACCCATGTATTGCGCGGCGAGGACCTGCTCTCGTCGACCCCGCGTCAGCTCGCGCTGTATGCCGCGCTGCAGCGTATCGGTGTTGCCGACTTCACGCCGGAGTTCGGTCACCTGCCGTTCGTGATGGGCCAGGGCAACAAGAAGCTGTCCAAGCGCGACCCGGAATCGAATCTGTTCCTGCACCGCGATCGGGGATTCGTTCCCGAGGGTTTGCTGAATTACCTCGCACTGCTCGGCTGGAGTATCGCCGAGGACCGCGACGTGTTCTCCATGCAGGAAATGGTCGCCGCTTTCGACATTTCCACCGTGAATTCGAATCCGGCTCGTTTCGATCAGAAGAAGGCCGACGCGATCAATGCCGAACAGATTCGTCTGCTCGAGCCGGGTGATTTCGGCCACCGTTTGCGTGAGTTCCTGACCGCGCAGGGGCATATCGGTGCCGAAATCGACGAGAAGACGTTCCTGGCCGCCGCCGAACTCGTGCAGACCCGGATCGTCGTGCTCGGCGACGCCTGGGACCTGCTGAAGTTCCTTTTCGTGGCACCGGCGGAGTTCGCGATCGACCAGGCCGCGGGCACGAAGAACCTCGGTGCCGAGGCCGACCAGGTGCTCGACGCCGCCATCGCCGCGGTGGAGCCGCTGGCCGAATGGACCACACCGGCCCTGGAAGAGGCCCTGAAGAAGGCGCTGATCGACGATCTGGGCCTCAAGCCACGCAAGGCCTTCGCGCCCGTGCGGGTCGCGGTGACGGGCTCGCACATCAGCCCACCGCTCTACGAATCGATGGAATTGCTCGGCCGCGAGGTCTCGCTCGACCGTTTGCGTGCCGCACGCGGTTGGCAGCCCACCGCGCAGTAGCCGTACGGCAGGCGGGTGCGGCACGCGCCGCACCCGCCCGGCGGCCGGAAATCGCTCGAAAAGTGGCCGCTGACCAGGCGATTTGTAGTTTACCCCCTGCTGTTTGGTAATCTTCTCATCGCCGCGGAACACGGCCTCGCAACACCGACAACCACTCGGTGAGCGCAGGGCCGAGCGTTTCCATCCTTGGGGTATGGTGTAATTGGCAACACAGCTGATTCTGGTTCAGCCATTCTAGGTTCGAGTCCTGGTACCCCAGCAAGGTTTCACTTCGGTGAAATCGTCCTGGCCCCGTCGTCTAGCGGCCTAGGACGCCGCCCTCTCAAGGCGGTAGCGCGGGTTCGAATCCCGTCGGGGCTACCAAGAAAGGCCCCCGGTCGAATCCGACCGGGGGCCTTCTTCGTTTCACAACCGTTTGTGCAGCGCCTCCGCCGCCGCCACCAGATCGGCCGCCCAGCGCGCGCCCGGCCTGCGGCCCATCCGGTCGATCGGGCCCGATACCGACACCGCCGCCACCAGTACGCCCGAGGCGTCACGCACCGGGGCCGAGACGCTCGCCACGCCCTGTGCGCGTTCTGCCGCGCTCTGCGCCCACCCCCGCCTGCGGACCTCGGCCAGCGCCCGCTCGCCGAACACGGCGTCGGCCAGGACGGTGCGCTGTAGCTCCGGGTCGGCCCATGCCAGCAACACCTTCGCCGCCGAGCCCGCGGTGAGCGGTAGCCGCGAGCCGACGGGCACCGTGTCGCGCAGGCCGACGGGCGGCTCGAGCGCGGCCACACACACGCGCGCATTGCCGTCGCGGCAGTACAGCTGGACGCTCTCACCGGTGATCTCGCGCAGCCGGGGCAGAATGGCTCCTGCCGCCTCGACCAGCGGATCGGCGGCCCCCGCCGACAACTCGCTGAGCGCGGGCCCCGGCCGCCACAGGCCGTTGGCGTCGCGCGCCAGCAGCCGATGCGTCTCCAGCCCGACCGCCAGCCGGTGCGCGGTGGCACGTGGCAGGCCGGTTCGGGTGCACAGGTCGTTGAGACCGCATGGCTCGTCGGCGACGGCGTAGAGCACCGCCACGGCTTTGTCGAGAACACCGATACCGCTATGCTGTCTCATAGAACGATACTAACTTCTCATATGTTGAGATACCAAGTATGCCCGTCGAAAGGTGATCAAGCAATGGCCGAGCGCGCCCGCACACTGGCCGAGAAGGTGTGGGAACAGCACGTCGTCGTCCCCGGCAACGGTGACGGCACTTCCCGCGAACCCGACCTGATCTACATCGATCTGCACCTCGTGCACGAGGTGACCAGCCCGCAGGCCTTCGACGGGCTCCGCGCGGCCGGACGGCCGGTCCGCCGGCCCGACCTCACCATCGCCACCGAGGACCACAACGTCCCAACGGCCGACATCGACAAGCCGATCGCCGATCCGATCTCGCGCATCCAGGTGGAGACGCTGCGCCGCAACTGCGCCGAGTTCGGTGTGCGCCTGCACCCGATGGGCGATGCCGAACAGGGCATCGTGCACGTGGTCGGTCCGCAGCTCGGGCTGACCCAGCCGGGCATGACCGTGGTGTGCGGCGACAGCCACACCTCGACCCACGGCGCGTTCGGCGCGCTGGCCATGGGCATCGGCACCAGCGAGGTGGAGCACGTGCTGGCCACCCAGACGCTGTCGCTTCGCCCGTTCAAGACGATGGCCATCACCGTCGACGGCGAATTGGCGCCCGGCGTCACGAGCAAGGACCTGATCCTGGCCGTGATCGCCGAAATCGGCACCGGTGGCGGCCAAGGGTATGTGCTCGAATATCGCGGCGAGGCCATTCGCAAACTGTCGATGGAAGCGCGGATGACGATCTGCAACATGTCGATCGAGGCGGGCGCCCGCGCGGGCATGATCGCCCCCGACGAGGTGACCTACGAATTCCTGAAGGGCCGCCCGCACGCACCGCAGGGCGCCGACTGGGACGCCGCCGTGGCCGCCTGGGAGGCGCTGAAGACCGACGAGGACGCGGTTTTCGATGCCGAGGTGCACATCGACGCCGGCACGCTGACCCCGTTCGTCACCTGGGGCACCAACCCCGGTCAGGGCCTGCCGCTCGGCGCGAACGTGCCCGACCCGGCCCAGATCGCCGACGAGTCCGAGCGCGAGTCCGCCGAGAAGGCCTTGCGCTACATGGACCTGACGCCGGGAATGCCGCTGCGTGAGGTGAGCGTGGATACCGTTTTCGTCGGTTCCTGCACCAATGGCCGCATCGAGGATCTGCGTGCCGTCGCCGATGTTTTGAAGGGCCGCCGCGTCGCCGACGGTGTGCGAATGCTGGTTGTACCCGGCTCGATGCGGGTGCGCGCGCAGGCGGAAAAAGAAGGACTCGGCGAGATTTTCACCGCGGCCGGTGCGGAATGGCGCCAGGCGGGCTGTTCGATGTGCCTCGGGATGAATCCGGATCAGCTGGAACCGGGTCAGCGCTGCGCCTCCACCTCCAACCGCAATTTCGAAGGCCGACAGGGCAAGGGCGGGCGTACCCACCTGGTCTCGCCGCTGGTCGCCGCCGCCACGGCGGTGCGCGGCACCCTGTCCTCGCCCGCCGATCTGGCCTGAGCGGCCCCGAACCACCACGATCGAAGGAGAATCGTTATGGAAGCCTTCACTGTTCACAAAGGCATCGGGGTACCGCTGCGCCGGTCCAATGTCGACACCGATCAGATCATCCCCGCCGTTTACCTGAAGCGCGTGACTCGTACCGGTTTCGAGGACGGTCTGTTCGCCGGTTGGCGTACCGATCCGGACTTCATTCTCAACACCGAGCCGTACCGCGGCGGCAGCGTTCTGGTGGCCGGGCCGGATTTCGGCACCGGTTCCTCGCGTGAGCACGCGGTGTGGGCGCTGTCGGACTACGGCTTTCGAGTGGTGATCTCCTCGCGTTTCGCCGACATCTTCCGTGGGAATGCGGGCAAGGGTGGTCTGCTGGCCGCGCAGATGTCACAGAACGATGTCGAAATGCTCTGGAAGCTCATCGAGGAACAACCCGGCCTCGAATTGGTTGTCGACCTGTCGGCGCGCACCGTCACGGCGGGAACCATCGTGTTGCCGTTCGATATTGACGACTACACCCGCTGGCGTCTGCTGGAGGGTTTGGACGACATCGGCCTCACGCTGCGGCAAGGCGACGCGATCACCGAGTTCGAAAAGGGAAGGCCGTCATGGAAACCCGTGACGCTGCCGGAGCCTATTTCACCGGCGTAATCGGCTGGGGCGCTTAGGGGCGCTTCCCTGGGAGCGGTAGCTGGACGTGTGCTAAACCACATGAATTTTGGCGTGGCACATAGACTCTTGCTCAAACTGGGTTTACCGTGGTACCTAGTCGGTCCGACGACGGGCCATTAGTCTGCGGAGGATTCAATGAACAAGGCGGAACTGATCGACGTTCTGACCGAAAAGTTGGGTACGGACAGGCGCACGGCTACTGCGGCTGTCGAGAACGTGGTCGACACCATCGTCCGTGCCGTGCACAAAGGTCAAAGCGTCACCATCACCGGATTCGGTGTGTTCGAACAGCGCAAGCGTGCTCCCAGGGTTGCCCGTAACCCGCGTACCGGTGAAACCGTGAAGGTGAAGGCGACTTCGGTGCCTGCCTTCCGGCCGGGCGCTCAGTTCAAAGCGGTGATCGCGGGTAAGCAGAAGCTGGCCGCGTCCGGCCCTGCCGTGAAGCGTGGCGTGAATGCGCCCGTGGCGGCGAAGAAGGCGGCAGCCAAGAAGACCGCGGCGAAGAAGACCGCGGCCAAGAAGGCCACGCCGTCGAAGGGTCCGGCCAAGACCACGGCCCGCAAGGCCGCGACCAAGGCTCCCGCCGCCAAGAAGACGACGGCGGCCAAGGCCACCGCCGCCAAGAAGACCACGGCGGCAAAGAAGGCTCCGGCCAAGAAGACTGCCACCAAGGCCACCGCCGCCAAGACCACCGCTACCAAGGCCACGGCGGCCAAGAAGACCACCGCTGCTAAGAAGGCTCCTGCTAAGAAGACTGCTGCGAAGAAGACAGCCACCCGTCGTGCTCGTTGATCCTGCCGCAGCGGGATCAGGTCGGGGAATGTGCACGTAAAGCCGCATCACCCACCACTGGACCGAGAACGGCCCCGGAATTCCGGGGCCGTTTCGGCTGTGCGGGGTAACTTTTGTTCAGCCGGTGACGATTCCCGTAGACAACGCACGATCCATATGGTTCGCCGCGACTAATCGGTCCCCGATGAACGACAAAGCCCAGACGCTGCCCTTGCGATTACGAGCGGGCGGCAGGGTGAGTCCGTCGCGCTGCGCCAGCCACTGTGTCAGATCGGGAATCACGCCGCCCTGACTGCAGACCACCGGTACACCCCGATCTGTTACCAACGACAGAAATCGTTGCCGCGCCGCATCTTTCGCTGAATCGTAACCTTGCTCGGAAAACATTGGCTCGCAATTGATTTCGGCGTTCAGATGCTCCGCCAACGGGGTAACGGTTTGGATACAGCGCAGGGGATCGGCCGAATAGATCCGGGATGCTCCGAACGCCAGCAGATTCGGGACGAGAGCCGCGGCCTGCCGTCGTCCGGCGGCCTCGAGCGGGCGTTGGTCGTCCGGACCGTCGAACTCGGAGCGCTTGCCCGCCTTGGCGTGGCGGACGAGCAGCACGGTGGCCGTTTTCGGTGGGTGACGGGCGAAGACGCGCACGATCTGGCGGTCCATCGGGTACGACAGCTCGTCCATCACGTCGTCGAGCGGAATCCAGCGCAGCTGGTCGACTTCGGAGTTCTCGGTGAACTCGCCCTCGGCCGCCTCGGCGGCCCAGTAGTCCACCCGCTTGAGCTGGCGATGCCCCGGGATCGGGTAGGTGACCCGGCCGAGATAACGCCCGAGCGTGCACGGCAGGCCGGTCTCCTCGCCGACCTCGCGCACTGCCGCGACCACCGGTGTCTCGCCGGGATCGAGCTTGCCCTTGGGTAGTGACCAGTCGCCGTACTTGGGCCGGTGGATCACCGCGATCTCCGGTCCGGTGGCGCCCGCACGCCACAGAACCGCCCCTGCGGCATGGATATTGGGCCGGACCCGCGGGTCGCGCATCGGTTCGGGCTTCTCCTGTGCGTGCTTGCTCACGGCTGTTCGGGACGACGCAACCGCATGAGGAATTCCTGGTGGTCGCGCACCTGGTTGGCGTCGGCGTCGGTGGGGCTCGCCTGCCAGGAACCGTCGGGCAGCAGCACCCAGCAGCGCGTCATGGGGTCGAGCGCGGAATCGAAGACCACACCGAGCTGCTCGGTCAGACGCGGATCCTTCACCTGCACCATCACCTCCACCCGGCGATCGAGATTGCGGTGCATCATGTCGGCGCTGCCGATCCAGGTCTGTTCCTGGGCCTGGAACTGCAGTACCCGCGAGTGCTCGAGGAAGCGGCCAAGGATCGAGCGCACCTCGATGTTCTCGCTGAGGCCCGGCACGCCCGCGCGCAGGCCGCAGATGCCGCGCACCACGATCTGCACCGGCACGCCTGCCTGAGAGGCGCGGTAGAGGGCGTCGATGATCTGCTCGTCGACGATCGCGTTGGCCTTGAGCCGGATACGAGCGTCGAAACCCTCACGTGCCAGCTCGATCTCACGGTCGATCCGTTCGATGATGCCCGCCCGGACACCGAGCGGGGCGACCATCAGATTGCGGTAGTCCTCCTTGCGGGAGTACCCGGTGAGCGAGTTGAACAGGTCGGTCAGGTCGGCGCCGATCTCCGGTGCCGCGGTGAACAACCCGACGTCCTCGTACAGGCGCGCCGTCTTGGGGTTGTAGTTGCCGGTGCCGATGTGGCAGTAGCGGCGGATGGTCGATCCCTCACGGCGCACCACCAGGCACGTCTTGCAGTGGGTCTTGAGGCCGACGAGGCCGTAGACCACGTGCACGCCCGCCTGTTCCAGCGCCCGCGCCCATTTGATGTTGGCCTGCTCGTCGAAACGTGCCTTGATCTCCACCAGGGCCACCACCTGCTTGCCCGCCTCGGCGGCCTCGATCAGGGCGTTGATGATGGGGGAGTCACCGGAGGTGCGGTACAGGGTCTGCTTGATCGCCAGCACCTGCGGATCGGCGGCGGCCTGTTCGATGAACCGCTGCACGCTGGTGGAGAACGAGTCGTAGGGGTGGTGCACCAGTACGTCGCCCTCGCGCAGCGCGCTGAAGACATTGCGGGGGGTCTCGCGCTCACCGAACGCGGCGGGGGTGGCCGGTACGTAGGGCGCGTCCTTGAGTTCGGGCCGGTCGACGCCGTAGACCTGCCACAGGCACGACAGGTCGAGCAGGCCGGGCACCTGGATCACATCGGCGGGGTCGACCTCTAACTCACGTAGTAGCAACTCCAGCATGTGCTCGGTCATGTCGTCGGAGACCTCGAGCCGCACCGGCTTGCCGAAACGGCGACGCGCCAGTTCGCGTTCCATCGCCTGCAGCAGGTCCTCGTCGCGGTCCTCGTCGACCTCGAAATCGGCGTTGCGGGTGATCCGGAACGAATGGGTCTCCACCACGTTCAGGCCGGGGAACAGCAGATCGAGGTGGGCGGCGATGAGTTCTTCCATCGGCAGGAAGGCCGCGATGGCCGACGGCGCGCCGGTGCGGCGCACGCGGACGAACCGGTCGACGTTGTCGGGCACCTTCACGCGGGCGAAGTGCTCGCCGCCGGTGCCCGCGTCCTTCACCGTCACGGCGAGATTGAGGCTCAGGCCGGAGATGTAGGGGAACGGGTGGGCCGGGTCGACGGCCAGCGGTGTGAGGACCGGGAAGACCTGATCGGTGAAATAGTTCGAAAGACGTTGCCGTTCGGCTTCGTCGAGGCCCGACCAGCCGATGATGTCGATGCCCGCGCCTGCCAGCGCCGGGTTCACCGAATCGATGAAGACCTTCGCGTGCCGCTCGGCGAGTTCCTGTGCGCGAGCCGTGATCATCTCGAGCTGTTCGGACGGTGAGCGGCCGTCGGCGGAACGCACCGAGAGCCCGGTCTCGGCGCGGCGTTTGAGCCCGGCGACCCGGACCATGTAGAACTCGTCGAGGTTGGAGGCGAAGATCGCGAGGAACTTCGCGCGCTCCAGCAACGGCAGGGAGGCATCCTCGGCGAGGGCGAGCACGCGGGCATTGAAGTCCAGCCAGCTCAGTTCCCGGTTGAGGTAGCGATCGCGTGGCAATCGCTGCGAACTGCCGTCGGCGCCCGAGGCGATGGCGGCCGCAGGTGGCGGGGAAATCGGGGGCAGGGACTTGATGGTTTCCGTGTCGCTCACGCTGTCAATCATCCCCTACGGACCGCGTGGTCCGCAGCATGACATCGGGTGAACTCCTGGTGCGGCGACCGGCTAGCACACCGTGCGGACGGGATCGGTTCGGTGGGTGGTGATTCCGAACTCCCGCAGCGCGTCGGCGGTGTGGACGCCGACCCCGAGCGCGCGCACGGCGTCCAGATCCTCGGGTGTGTCGACGTCACAGCGCAGGCCCGGCCAGTGGCCGGGCACGACGACGGCGCCGTGTTCGCGGTGGGCGCGGGCCGAATCGGGGCCGAAGCGTGGTGCGAGCGCGTCCGGTGCGGTACCGGCCAGCAATGCCGAAGTGCCGGTCCCCGTGTGATCGATCACCACCGCGCGGGTGGCGGGCGCGACGGCGAGGAAGTCGACGAGCTCGGCGGTGCGCAGGGCAGGCAGGTCGGCCTGCAGGGCGAGCAGGCGGACCGGACCACTGCGGTGGCGTACGTCGTCGGCCGCGGCGGTGAGTGCGGTGTTGAGGGGGTCGCGGTCGGCGGGCGGCTCGGCCAGAACGTGCGCGCCTAGTTCGCGTGCACGGGCGGCGACGACGGCGTCGGGGGTGACGACGGTCAGCGAACCGATCGCGGGCACGGCGGCGGCCGCTTCGACAGTGTCGGCGAACATGGCCAGCACCAGCCGGGCGCGCTGGTCGGCGCTGAGCACGGCCGACAACCGGCTCTTGGCCCGGTCTCGGTGCTTGACCGCCATCACGGCGTGCACGGTGTGCATGGTCTCGATCCTTGCATGGCATATTGGGCTGATGACGAGGGCTGCGGTTATGGGTGCTGGGTCGTGGGGCACGGCATTCGCGAAGGTGTTGGCCGAAGCGGGTACCGAGGTGACGATCTGGGCCAGGCGCGAAGAAGTGGCTCGCGCGCTCGACACCGAGCATCAGAATCCGTTCTACCTGCCGGGCGTGCAGTTGCCGCCCGTCCGGGCCACCCACGATCACCGGATCGCGCTCGACGGCGCGGATCTGGTGGTGCTCGCGGTGCCGTCGCAGTCGCTGCGGGCCAATCTCGGCCACTGGAAGGACGACATCGGCGCCGACGCCACGCTGATGAGCCTGGCCAAGGGCATCGAGACCGGAACGCTGCTGCGGATGAGCCAGGTGATCGCGGAGGTGACCGGCGCCGAACAGGGCCGCATCGCGGTGCTGTCGGGGCCCAATCTCGCCCACGAGATCGTCGAACGTCAGCCCGCGGCCACCGTGATCGCCTGCACCGACACCGAACGCGCACAGCAGGCCCAACATGCCTGTGCCACCGGCTATTTCCGGCCCTACACCAATACCGATGTGGTGGGTTGTGAGATCGGCGGCGCGTGTAAGAACGTCATCGCCCTGGCCTGCGGTATCGCCTCGGGCATGGGACTCGGCGACAACTCCGTGGCCAGTCTCATCACCCGCGGGCTGGCCGAGGTGATGCGGCTCGGGGTGGCGCTCGGCGCGCAACCGGTGACGCTGGCCGGACTCGCCGGCGTGGGCGACCTCGTCGCCACCTGCACCTCGCCGCTGTCGCGCAACCGGTCCTTCGGGTATGTGCTCGGACAGGGCGGGTCGATGCAGGCCGCGCAGGAGGCGACCAACGGTCAGGTCGCCGAAGGTGTGAAGTCGTGCACATCGGTGCGGGCACTCGCGGCCGAACACCAGGTGGAGATGCCGTTGACCGACGCGGTGCACAAGGTGTGCCACGAGGGGCTTTCGGTGAACGAGGCCGTCGGCAGCCTGCTCGGCAGGCGCATGAAACCCGAATAAGGCCGATGCCGCCGCGGCGGCGCGAACCTACTACGGTGACGTTCATGACGGAACGGATCAGGGTAGCTGTGGTGTTCGGCGGGCGCAGCAGCGAGCACGCCGTCTCGTGTGTGTCGGCGAGCAGCGTCCTGCGCAACCTCGATCCGCGACGCTACGAGGTGGTGCCCATCGGGATCACCACCACCGGCAGCTGGGTGCTTGCCGAGGGGATCGGCGAACTCACGCTCAGCCACGGCGAACTGCCCGCCGTCGATGCCACGGGCACCGCGCTCACCCTGGCCGCCGACCCCGGCCGTTCCGGCGCGCTCGTCGCCCTGGACGATCCGACCGCCACGCTCGGCACCGTCGATGTGGTCTTCCCCATCCTGCACGGCCCGTTCGGCGAGGACGGCACGCTGCAGGGCATGCTCGAGCTGGCCGGGGTGCCCTATGTGGGCGCCGGTGTGCTGGCCAGCGCGGCCGGGATGGACAAGGAATTCACCAAGAAACTGCTGGCCGCCGAATCGCTTCCGGTCGGTGTGCAGGTGGTGTTACGTCCCGGCACCCAGACCCTGACCGCCGAGGAACGCGACCGCATCGGCCTGCCCGCCTTCGTGAAACCCGCGCGCGGCGGTTCGTCCATCGGCATCACCAAGATCACCGACTGGTCGGCCCTCGACGACGCCGTCGCCACCGCCCGCGCCCACGACCCCAAGGTGATCGTCGAGGCGGGCATCGTGGGCCGCGAAGTCGAATGCGGTGTCCTCGAATTCGCCGACGGTGACGTGCGGGGCAGCGTCGTCTCCGAGATCCGCATGCCCGACGCCGACGCCGCAGCCCCCGAGTTCTACGACTTCGCCACCAAATACCTCGACGACGTGTGCGAATTCGACGTACCCGCCAAGCTCGACGACGCCGTCGCCGACGAGATCCGCGCCCTGTCGGTGCGTGCCTTCCGCGCCCTGGACTGCCAGGGCCTGGCCCGAGTCGACTTCTTCCTCACCGCCGACGGCCCGGTCATCAACGAGATCAACACCATGCCCGGCTTCACCCCCATCTCCCAGTACCCCCGCATGTGGGAAGCGACCGGCATCGACTACCCGACGTTGGTGTCCACCCTCATCGAAACCGCCGTAGCCCGAGGCACCGGCCTGCGCTGACCCGGCGGCGGAACCACCACGGATTTTCGGCCGCCTCGGATCCGAGGGGCGAGACGTAACGGCGAAGCCGAAGTATCGCCCCTCGGATTCGAGGCCTTCCGGGCCGAAAATCCCGCGGCGCCAGCCGCCAAAATTACAGCTCGCCAGGGTTGATCGGTTGGGCGGGGAGGTTCGCGGTGATCGTGTCGGAGACCGTCTGCACAGCGGCTGTGCCCGACCCGTCGGGCACTGTCAGGGCGATGTAGGTTTCGCGATCGACGGCGAACCACGTGCCCGTCTTGGCCGTCTCGTCGCGAACCTGGAACCACTTCACCCCGTTGACCTCCTGCAGCGGTGAGGCACGGTTGAACTCGAGCGGCCGGTCCAGGCCGCAGCGCAGCACGATCGGCTCCCCGCCCTCGGGCAGCTGCCAGGCGCGGGTGGCGGGCGGGGCAGGTTCGGCGAGGGTCGATTTGGTGTAGTCGCCCAGGTCGGCGGGTAGCGCAGGCAGCAGGGCCGCGCAGGCGGGGCCGTCGGCGGCGGGCGCGGGGACCGGGCCGAGCGGGAGCGGTTCGCGTTCGACGGGGGCGCGCAGGATCAGGAAGGCGGCCACGAGGACGCCGACGATCAGCACGATAGGCAGCGCCACGGCGGTGGCGATGAGCGCGGGGGAGTACTGGCTGTCGGCGGCCGGTTTGTCGTCAGGGCTCTCGTCGTCGGCCAATTCCGCTCCTGGAGGGGCCTTGCGGGGGGCTGACGGTTCGGCAGTGTCCTCGGGCCCGGTCGCCTCGTCGCGATCGTCCGCTGTCGGGTCCGACGATTCCGCCATAGCCGCGTGGTCCTTTCCTCGTCGCCTGCGCCGCGCACCGTCGGTGGTGCCCGATCGCCTCCGAAAGGGTACCGTCGTGGCGATTTCGTCGGTCGGGAGCACAGCGGGAAGGAGTCGGTCATCAGCGAGGACAGCCGTTCGCAGACGGTGCGTGAGCTGGGTGAATTCGCCTTGATCGACCGGATCAACGCCGGTCGCGAGCAGGCCGCGCACGTGCTGCTCGGCCCGGGCGACGACGCCGCGCTGCTCGCCGCGCCCGACGGCCGGTTCGTGGTGAGCACCGACATGCTCGTGGAGGGCAGGCACTTCCGGCTCGACTGGTCGACGCCGACCGAGATCGGGCGCAAGGCGATCGCGCAGAACGCCGCCGACGTGGTGGCGATGGGGGCGCGGCCCACCGGTTTCGTCGTCGCGCTCGGTTGTCCCGCCGACACTCCGGTACGGGTCGTCGAGGGTATCGCCGACGGGATGTGGGCCGAGGCCGTGCGTGCCGGCGGTTCCATCGCGGGCGGCGACCTGGTGCTCAGCGAGCAGTTGGTGATCTCGGTGACCGCGTTCGGCGACCTCGGTGGGCAGGGTGCGCTCACCCGCTCCGGTGCGGTCGAGGGCGATATCGTCGCTGTCGCAGGCGAACTCGGCTGGTCGGCCGCAGGGCTGGCCGTATTGTCCAGCGGAGCAGATGTTTCCGATCCTGCCTTCGCACACGCGCTTACGGCACACCGGGTTCCGCAGCCGCCCTATGCCGAGGTGATCGACGTGTTCGGCGTCCACATCCCCAACGCCCTCACCGATGTCTCCGACGGGCTGCTCGCCGACCTCGGCCACCTCGCCGCCGCCTCCGGCGTCGCGATCGACGTGCACGCCGCCGCTCTCACCGACCCTGAACTGGACGTGGTCGCCGCCCGGCTCGAAGCCGATGCGGGGCAATGGATTCTGACCGGGGGAGAGGACCACGCCTTCGTCGGCACCTGGTCGCCCGCGACCGCGCTGCCGCCGGGCTGGCGGCCCATCGGGGTCGTTGCCGCAGGCAGCGGCGTCACCGTCGACGGTGCGCGGCCCGCCGGTGCCACCGGGTGGGAATCGTTCCGTGGGGCAGGCGCCACGGCCGCGCCCGGCGAACGATAGGTTGTGCGGTCATGGGTGCCAAACCACTGTCGGAGATCATCGACCCGGGCTGGGCCCGGGCCCTGGAACCGGTTGCCGACCGCATCAGCGAGATGGGTGAGTTCCTGCGCGCGGAGAACGCCGCCGGACGCGGATATCTACCCGCCGGGGAGAACGTGCTCCGCGCGTTCCGGCGCCCGTTCGACGCGGTGCGTGTGCTGATCGTCGGCCAGGATCCCTACCCGACTCCCGGCCACGCGATGGGACTGAGTTTCTCTGTCGCGCCGGATGTTTCGCCGATCCCGCGTAGTCTGTCCAACATCTTCGCCGAGTACACCAAGGACCTCGGCTTCGATACGCCCAAGTGTGGCGACCTGAGCCCGTGGTCGGATCAGGGTGTGCTGCTGCTGAACCGGGTGCTCACCGTCACGCCCGGCAGCCCGGCCTCGCATCGCGGCAAGGGCTGGGAAGCGGTGACCGAGCAGGCGATTCGTGCGCTCGTCGACCGCGACGAACCGCTCGTCGCCGTGCTGTGGGGCCGGGACGCGGGCTCGCTGAAGCCGACCCTGGTCGCCGCCGAGATCCCCTACATCGAATCGGCACACCCCTCGCCGCTGTCCGCCTCACGCGGGTTCTTCGGGTCACGACCCTTCTCCCGGGTCAACGAACTGCTCGACGAACTCGGCGCCGATCCTGTCGACTGGCGGTTGCCCTGACCCGGGGTGCCGCCCGCACGAGAAGAAAATGATGAAGGAGCACAACCGGATGCACACCACAACCGTTCGCGCCGCATTCGCGACCGCCGCCGTCGCCGCCGCCATCACCGCGGGCGCGGGCTCGGCCTCGGCCGCGGGCCTGCAGCTCGAGCCCTACAACGAGCAGGCGACCCCGGTCGCGACCAGCCCCGTCGGCGAGGAATGGACCTCCACCGGCACCTCGACCATCTCCTCCGGCGTCAACGCCAAGGTCACCTGCATCCTGCAGAACACTTTCAGCGCCCTGGGCGCTGTGTGTTAAAGCGGCTGGCGCCGCGGTATTTTCGGCCCTGAGGGCCTCGGATCCGAGGGGCGATACTTCGGCTTCGCCGTTACGTCTCGCCCCTCGGATCCGAGGCGGCCGAAAATCCGTGGTGGCGGAGTTCCGGCGTGAGCGCCGGTCAGGCGAGGTTCGTGTAGTCGGGCTTGCGCTTGGCGACGAAGGCGTCGACGCCTTCGCGCCCGGTGCTGCTGTTCGCGGCGGCGGCGATGCTGTCGCGTTCCGCGTCGAGCTGCTGGTCCAATGTTGCCGTCGGCGACTGGGCCAGCAGCTTTTTCATGGCCGTGTAGGCGGCGCGGGGGCCGGTGGTGAAGTCGGTGGCCACGCGCAGGGCCTCGGTGCGGATCTCGTCGTCGGGGACGATCCGGCTGAGCAGTCCGAGTCGTTCGGCCTGTTCGGCGCCGATCACGGCGTCGGTCAACAGGATTTCGCGGGCCCGGCTCACGCCGACGATGCGCGGCAGCGACCACGACATCCCGCCGTCGGGGGTGAAGCCGATGCCGGGGTAGGCGGGACGCATCTGGGTCGACGGACCGCCGATGGCGATGTCGGCCGCGCACACCAGGCTCATGCCCGCACCGGCCGCCCAGCCGTGCACCGCCGCGACGACGGGGACGGGGGCGGCGGCGAGGGCGCGCACGAAGTCGTGCAGCTGGGTGGCCAGCTCGTGCAGGAAGGCGCCTCGGTCGTCGGCACCGGCGAAGTGACGGACATTGCCGCCGGCGCAGAAGTTGGCGCCCGCACCGGTGATCAGGATCGCGCCCACCTCGTCGCCGAGCGAACGCAGGGCGGCGGTGCCCGCGTTGATCAGGTCGAAATCGAGCGAGGTGCCCGCGGCCGCGGTCGCGATGGTCAGGTGCAGTACGCCGTCGACGACGACCGGTTCGCTACTCATGCCCGTCACATTAGCTAGGGGCGCGCCGCCAGTGTTGTTCGGGCAGCAGCGTGAACGGGTCGGTGCGGCGCAGACCCGTATCGGCAAAACCGTGCCTGCGGTAGAAGGCGTGCGCGCGCGGATAGTTGCCGAGCACCCACAGACTGCAGGCCGCGTGGGGGACGGTGGCCGCGAGCAGGTCGTCGGCCACGCCGGTGCCGTGCCAGGCGGCGCGCACATACAGCGCTTCCAGCTCGCTGCCGGTCGGCTGCCGTGACGCGGCGGCGAAGCCGATCAGGTCGTCGCCGTGACAGGCGACGAGCAGCCGATAACGACCGTCGGTGCGGCGGCGTTCCCAGGTGATCGCCGAGCTGTCGAGATCGAACGCGGCGAGCAGGTGGGCGGGGACCAGCGAGTCGTAGGCCTCCCGCCAGCTGGCGATGTGGCAGGCCGCGAGCGCGGTGATGTGCGCGGCGCTCGCCGGGCCGATCCGCCACTCAATCACGAATCACCCGTTCGACGACAAAACCCCGGACAACCCACGAAGGGTGCCGGGGCACTGTCGGCAGAATGTACGGGCCGGAAATCAGCCGCGGACGACCTTGCCCGCCTTGAGGCAGGAGGTGCACACGTTCATCCGGCGGGTGTTGCCAGGGGCAACCTGCGCACGCACGGTCTGGATGTTCGGGTTCCAGCGACGGTTGGTGCGCCGGTGCGAGTGCGAGACCGACTTCCCGAAACCGGGGCCCTTGGCGCAGACGTCGCAAACGGCAGCCATGTCGCGAGCTCCTTCATGTCATAAGCGGTCAGCGCGCACGTGTGCCGCTGAACCGGAAACTGATGTCGTCAAATGCCTTGCCGACTTGCATCGGCCAGCGCAGACCTGTCGAGGCCGCACGAGGCAACCCTGCAAGCGTAGCGGGCCCGGCCGGGAACTTCCAAACCGGGTGTCCTGCTCGACGACGCGGACACGGGGTGCGCCCGTGGTCAGGGTACTGCTGTCGGTCGCTGGCGCTAACCTGGCTGCGATGCTCGGCGGTCGAGCACGGCCGACGGGGAACGAGGTGACGGTGACGCAGGTGCCCGAGGCGCTCGACGGCGCCGCGCTGCTGTCATGGGCCAGGTCCTGCCGCGCGGGCCTCGAGTCCCGCCGATCCGAGATCGACGCCCTCAACGTCTTCCCCATCGCCGATTCCGACACCGGAACCAACCTCCTGGCCACGATGCGGGCCGCCCTCGCTGCCGCCGAGGCCGACGACGGTGCGCAGGAGTGGTCGCGCGTGCAGCCCGAGCTGGGGCAGACGCGTCATGCGACCGACTCGGTAGCCGTCGCGCCAGTGGGTGGAGCGGTTTCGGGTGGGGCGGCTGAGGCCATGTCGGCCGACTCTTCGCCGAGTGTGCCGGCTTCGACCGGCGCGCAGTCGGCTGATGCGGTGCCAGGTGATCGTGGCGTGCAGACGCCGGTTCCCGGGGAGCGATCGGAGATCGCGGGCGGCGGCGCGCTGGGCGATGGTCGGGCCGGGGAGGTGGCGAAGGCGCTGGCCCGTGGCGCCACGGCCGGGGCGCGGGGCAATTCCGGGATCATTCTTTCGCAGGTATTGCGGGGGATCGCCGAGGCGGTGGTGTCCGGGCCGTTGACCGGGGAGCGGTTGCGGGTGGCGTTGCGGCGGGCGGCGGTGCTGGTGCGGCAGGGGTTGAGTGCGCCGGTGGAGGGGACGATTCTGACGGTGCTCGACCGGGCCGCCGTCGCTGCCGCCGAGTCCGGCGACTCCTCGCTGGAGAGTGTGGCGAAGGCAGCGGCCGATGGTGCCGCCCGTGCGCTGAACGAGACGCCCGCCCAACTGGGTGTGCTGCGGGCTGCGGGCGTGGTCGACGCCGGTGCGCGCGGTCTGCTGGTACTGCTTGACTGCCTTGTCGCCGAGGTGTGTGGTGTGGCTCCCGAACGCCATACCTACGCCCGTGAGCGAAGTGGCGGCGCGACACCGGCAACGGGTGCGGAGCGTCGGCACAGGCAGTCGATCAGCAGTTCCGAGCGCGGACGTGGTGAGGGGCAGCTGCCCAGGTCGGTCGGCGCGCATGCGGGTGGAGCCGATGCCCGGTGTGATCGCGGTGCGGCGCTCGGTGGTCGTGGGTTCGGCGAACACGCCGGGACGTGCGGTGACCACGACGAGGCGCCGGGGCGCTGGAATGGCGAGGGGCCGGCACGCTGGAATGGCGAGGGGCCGGGGCGCCGGGATGGCGAGGCGGCGGGGCGCCGGGATGACGAGGTGCCGGGGCGCCAGGATGGCGAAGTGCCGGGGCGCCAGGATGGCGAAGTGCCGAGACGCCGGGATGGCGAGGCGCGCGGGCTTGAGGGCGGGCCGGGCGGCGACCCGGACGAGTCGTTTTCTGGCCGCGACGGGGTGCGCGGAGAACGCGACGGTCTACGAGTGGACGAGGACCGGGGGCGCGGCGCCGACCCGCATTTCGAGGTCATGTATGTGATCTCCGGCACCGACGACGCGGGCGCGGGGGTGTTGCGGGAGCGGTTGGCGGTGCTCGGCGATTCCGTCGTCGTGGTCGGCGACGGGGATAGCACCTGGTCGGCGCATGTGCACTGCCGTGACGCGGGTGCGGCGATCGAGGCTGGGCTTGCGGTCGGGGCGTTGAGTGCCATCCGGGTCGAAAGTTTCGCCGTCACAGCGCACAACGGCGTCGGCGACCACGCGGAGTCGGCTCCGGTCGACGCGAGCTCGGTGGGGCGAACCACCCTTTCCACCGATGGGCTCGCTGACCGAGGGGTTGTCGCCGTCGTCGCCGGTGCCGATGCGGCGGAGCTTTTCGAGGACGCGGGCGCGGTGGTGTTGCGGGAGGACGAGGCCTTCGACGCCGACATCCTGCTGCGGACGATCCGGGCGATGCCGCACCGCGAGGTGCTTGTGCTGCCCAACGGTGCCCTGCCCGCGCAGGAACTGGTCGCCGTCGGTGTCGCCGCACGTGACGGTTCGCGCGACGTGCTGTTGTTGCCGAGCGCCTCGATGGTGCAGGGGCTCGCCGCGCTCGCGGTCCACGATCGAGGGCGGATCGCCGTCGACGACGCCTTCGCCATGTCCGAGGCGGCGGCGACCACCCGCTGGGGTGCGCTGCGGGCGGCCCGGGTGCGTGCGCTGACGATGGTCGGAACCTGTTCTCCCGGTGACGGTTTGGGCTTGGTCGGCGATGACGTGGTGGTGATCGACCCGGACGTGGTCGGCGCGGGACGCATCCTGCTCGACCGGATGCTCGGTCTCGGTGGGGAATTGGTGACCTTGCTGATGGGCGCGGGCGCCGGGCACGAACTGGGGCAGATTCTCGCCGATCATGTGCGCGCCGGATTCCCCGGCGTGGATGTGGTGGTGTATTCCGGTGGGCAGCAAGCGGATCTGGTGCAGATTGGGGTCGAGTAGACGATGACGACACTGAGCGACCGGCTCGACCACGTACTCGGCGTGAAGGCCGCCGACCGCCTGGCCGAAGCCTTCGACATGACCACCGTCGAAGACCTGCTGCGCCACTACCCCGCGCGCTACGCCACCCAGGGGCAGCCGCTGACGGAGGAGGAACCGGAAGAGGGTGCCCACATCACCGTCATCGGCCGGATCACCAAAACCGAACTGCGCCCGATGAAGAACCGCCGCGGCTCGCTGCTGAAGGTGCAACTCGACACCGGCGCCACCCGTCCCATCGAGGCCACCTTCTTCAACGGTGACAAGGTTCGCTACCTGGTGAAAGACGGTGTGCGGGCGATGATGTCGGGCACCGTGCACTGGTGGCGCCCCGACCGCTGGAACCTCTCGCACCCCGACTACCTGATCCTGCCCGACAAAGCCGAGGCGGGCGTGGAGCAGCTCACCTCGGTGCGTGGCAGCGGTGCGTTGCGCGGGCTGGCCCAGAGCGCCAAAGGCGCCGGGGGAGTGGATGCTTCGTTCTTCGAGCGGGAGTTCGTCCCGGTGTATCCGGCGACGGCGAAGGTGCAGAGCTGGGATCTGCTCGCCTGTATCCGCCAGGTCCTCGACCAGCTCGACCCGATCGACGACCCGCTCCCGGCGGAGCTGCGCGAGGAACGCAACCTGCTCGAGGTGTCGGACGCGCTTCGCCTGATCCACCTGCCCGAACACAAGCTCGATATCGAGCGGGCAAGGGACCGTTTACGTTTCGACGAGGCCCTCGCCCTGCAGCTGGTGCTGGCCGAACGCCGTCACGAGGTGGAGGGCCGCACCGCCCCCGCCTGCCCGCCACGCACCGACGGCATCGCCGCCGACTTCGACCAGCGGCTGCCCTTCGAACTCACCGAAGGGCAGCGGCAGGTGATCGACGAGATCTCCGACGACATGTCGCGCATCCGCCCCATGCACCGCCTGCTGCAAGGCGAGGTGGGTTCGGGTAAGACGATCGTCGCCCTGCACGCCATGCTCCAGGCGGTGGACGCCGGTCGCCAGTGCGCCCTGCTCGCCCCGACGGAAGTTCTTGCCGCACAGCACTACCGGTCGCTGCGCGCGATGCTCGGCGATCTGGGCGCCGCGGGCGAACTCGGCGCCGCCGAGAATTCCACCAAGGTGGTGTTGCTCACCGGCTCCATGTCGGCGGCGGCGAAGAAGTCCGCGCTGCTCGACGCGGTGACCGGCGAGGCGGGCCTCGTCATCGGCACCCACGCCCTCATCCAGGACGCGGTCGAGTTCTTCGACCTCGGTCTCGTGGTGGTCGATGAACAGCACCGTTTCGGCGTGGAACAGCGAGACGCGCTGCGCGCCAAAGCGAAAGGCGGCGTGAGTCCGCATCTGCTCGTCATGACCGCCACCCCCATTCCGCGCACGATCGCGATGACGACCCTGGGTGATCTGGAAACCTCCACGCTCACCCAGTTGCCCAAGGGTCGTTCGCCGATCACGTCGAAAGTCGTCGCGCGCAAACTGCATCCTGCCTGGGTGGAGCGGGCATGGGAACGCATCGTGGAAGAGGTCGGCCAGGGCAGGCAGGCCTATGTGGTGTGCTCGCGCATCGGCGAGGATCCGGACGCGCCACCGGCCAAGGGCAAGAAGGCCGAAGAGAAGGAAGGCCCCACGACCCAGGCCGCGGTCGACATGTACGAGACGCTGAGTACCGGACCGCTCGCGGGTGTGCGCGTGGGCCTGCTGCACGGGCGGTTGCCGTCCGACGAGAAAGACCACGTGATGCGACAGTTCAACGACGGCGCGATCGACGTGCTGGTGTGCACCACCGTGGTCGAGGTCGGTGTCGACGTGCCGAACGCCACCGTGATGGTGATCGTCGACGCCGACCGGTTCGGCGTGAGCCAGCTGCACCAGCTGCGCGGGCGCATCGGCCGCGGCAAACACCCCGGCCTGTGCCTGCTGGTCACCGATACCGCACCCGGCGGCACCGCCATGGCCCGGCTGGAAGCGGTCGCCGCCACCACCGACGGCTTCGAACTGTCGGTACTGGACCTGCGTCAGCGCCGGGAAGGTGACGTACTCGGCTCGGCCCAGTCCGGCACCGCGCGCTCGCTGCGCCTGCTCTCCCTGCTCGACGACCTCGAGGTCATCACCGCCGCCCAGGACCTGGCCCGCCGGATCGTCGCCGAAGACCCCGGCCTGGTGAAACACCCAGGCCTGGCGGGCATGATGAACGCCGCTGTCGACGGCGAACGACTCGAGTACCTCGCCAAGTCTTAGGAGTTCCGAGAGGACCACGCGGTTTGCCCGGCGCGCCCGCCCAGGGTTCACCGCGGCAGACGCGGGTACGGCAGATCGGTCGCCGTGTGCTCGGCGACCGCCAGCGGCCGTCCGATCTGCGGGAATGCCCGCTGTGGGCAGGCAGGTCGTTCGCACACCTTGCACCCGGCCCCGATCGGCACGGCGATATTCGGGTCGTCCACCTGCATTCCCTGCGAGTACACCAGCCGGTCGGCGTACTCGATATCGCACCCGAGCGCGACGACGAAGTTCTTCGCCGCAGTGCCGTATCCCTGTGCCGTGGCGGGTGTGGTGCGCGCGATCCACAGGTAGCGGCGCCCGTCGGGCATCTCCGCGACCTGGGTGAGGATGCGTCCCGGGTGGGCGAAGGCCTCGTGGGTGACCCACAGCGGGCAGTTGCCGCCGACGCGGGAGAAGTGAAAAGCCGTGGCCGACTGACGTTTCGAGATGTTCCCCGCACGGTCGGTGCGTACCAGGAAGAACGGCACCCCACGCTGACCCTGTCGTTGCAGCGTCGCCAGCCGGTGGCAGACCGTTTCGAACCCGACTTCGAACCGCAACCCGAGCAAATCGACGTCGTAGCGCAGTTCCTCGGCCGACCGCAGGAACCGCCCGTAGGGCAGGATCAGCGCCCCGGCGAAGTAGTTGGCCAGCCCCACCCGCGCCAGCGTTCGCGACTCCCCGACCAGTGCCCGGGATTCGGCGAGCACATTGTCGATCTCGCGGCCGTAGAGCAGCAGGCCGAGAGTGGACGCGATCTGGAACGCGCGCTGCCCGGGCCGCAACCGCCGGGCCAGGGTGAGCGTGCGGGTGTCCGGGTCGTAGTGGCGTTTGGGGATGGACGGGTCGGCGCCGTCGCCCCGCACGAGCACGGTGACGCCCGCGCGTTCCTCGGCGATCCGCGCCAGCTGCCGGTCCAGCGAACCGATGCTCAGCCCCGATTCCTCGAACAGCTGCTCGGCGGCGTGATCGAGGGTGGCGATGTGATTGCGGTGGTCGTAGAAGAAGTCCCGGACGTCCTCGTAGGGCAGCGGTGTGCCCGGTGCGCCGGTCGGGGTGTCGACGCGGGAGGAGAGCAGATCGAGCTGATCGGTGGCCGCGCGCAGCCGCCGGTGCATGGCGATGACGATCCGCGCCACCTCCGGCAACCGGGTGGCCAGCTCCTCCACCTCGGTGATCGGTGCGGTGTCGCCGCCGCCCGCCGCCTCGACGAGCACCTCGTGCAGGTCCGAGACCAGCCGCGCGTCGGAATCGGCGGCGAAGAACTGCACGTCCAGGTCGAAGGTCGAATTCAATTTCAGCAGAACGGGAATGGTGAGCGGACGCTGATCGCGTTCGAGCTGGTTGAGGTAACTCGGCGAGAGATCGAGCGATTTGGCCAGCGCGGCCTGGGTCATCCGTCGTTCTTCGCGTAGCCGTCGAAGTCTGGCCCCCGCGTACATCTTCCGCACGCCAGGATCCTAGCGCCGCTGGTTCGCAATGTTCGCTGAAAGTGGGGAATGCCCTAGGAGAAGTGCAGTCCCGCAAGGGATTCTGCCGCGGATTACTCGTGCGTAACATGCGAAGCGATCGTGGGCGCCGATCGCACCGGAGGCGGCGCGCGGCGGTGAGATGTGACGGCCGCGTAACCGCCGGTTCGCAGGTGGGCGGGGGCGGCGGTGAAGAATGCTGCGAACCCACCTTGCGTGCCGGACGGGTCGGTGCGGCCGGGTACCGTGGTCCAATGTTCTCGAAAGTCTTGGTCGCCAATCGCGGCGAGATCGCTATCCGTGCCTTCCGCGCGGCCTACGAACTCGGCATCGGAACGGTCGCGGTCTTCCCGCACGAGGACCGCAATTCCGTCCACCGGCTGAAGGCGGCCGAGTCGTATCAGATCGGCGAGGAGGGGCATCCGGTCCGGGCGTACCTCTCGATCGAGGCGATCATCGACGCGGCCAAGAGCGCGGGCGCCGACGCCATCTACCCCGGCTACGGCTTCCTGTCGGAGAACCCCGACCTCGCCGCGGCCTGCGCACGCGAGGGCATCACCTTCATCGGCCCGTCGGCGCAGGTGCTGGAGATGGCGGGCAACAAGGCGACCGCGATCGAGGCCGCCCGGGCCGCCGGTCTGCCGGTGCTGAAGTCGAGCGAACCGAGTGCCGACATCGACGAGCTGCTCGCCGCATCCGAGCAGCTCGAGTACCCGATCTTCGTCAAGGCCGTGGCCGGTGGTGGTGGGCGCGGTATGCGCCGGGTCGCCGCGCCGGAGCAGCTGCGCGAGTCGATCGAGGCCGCCTCGCGCGAGGCCGAGTCGGCCTTCGGCGACCCGACGGTGTTCCTCGAGCAGGCGGTGGTGAATCCGCGCCACATCGAGGTGCAGATCCTGGCCGACCAGCACGGCAATGTGATGCACCTGTTCGAGCGCGACTGTTCGCTGCAGCGCCGCCACCAGAAGGTCATCGAGCTCGCGCCCGCCCCGAACCTCGACCCGGCGCTGCGCGAGCGGATCTGCGCCGACGCCGTCGCCTTCGCCCGCCAGATCGGGTACAGCAACGCGGGCACGGTCGAGTTCCTGCTCGACGAGCGCGGCAACCACGTGTTCATCGAGATGAACCCGCGCATCCAGGTGGAGCACACGGTGACCGAGGAGATCACCGATGTCGACCTGGTGCAGTCGCAGCTGCGCATCGCGGCCGGGGAAACCCTCGCCGACCTGGGCCTGAGCCAGGACAAGGTAGCGATCCGCGGCGCCGCGCTGCAGTGCCGCATCACCACCGAGGACCCGGCCAACGGTTTCCGTCCCGACACCGGCCGCATCACCGCCTACCGCACGCCCGGCGGCGCGGGCATCCGTCTCGACGGTGGCGCGAACCTGGGCGCGGAGATCGGCGCCTACTTCGACTCCATGCTGGTCAAGCTCACCTGCCGCGGCCGCGACCTGCCCGCGGCCGCCGCGCGTGCCCGCCGCGCGCTGGCCGAGTTCCGCATCCGTGGCGTGACGACCAATATCCCGTTCCTGCTGTCGGTGCTCGACGACCCCGATTTCCAGGCGGGCCGGGTGACCACCTCGTTCATCGACGAGCGACCGGAGCTGCTCACCTCGCGTGGGTCGGCCGACCGTGGCACCAAGATCCTGACCTACCTGGCCGATGTCACCGTCAACAAGCCCAACGGCGACCGCCCGACCACGGTGTACCCGTACGACAAGCTGCCCGCCGTCGACCTGACGGTGCCGCCGCCGGACGGTTCGCGCCAGCGTCTGCTCGCCCTCGGACCGGAAGGTTTCGCGAAGGCTCTGCGCGAGCAGAAGGCCGTAGGCGTCACCGACACCACCTTCCGCGACGCGCATCAGTCGCTGCTCGCCACCCGGGTGCGCACCAACGGCCTGCTCGGTGTGGCGGGCCACGTCGCCCGGCTCACTCCCGAGCTGCTGTCGATCGAGGCATGGGGCGGCGCGACTTACGATGTGGCGCTTCGCTTCCTGCACGAGGACCCGTGGGAGCGCCTCGCCGCGCTGCGCGAGGCGGTGCCGAACATCTGTCTGCAGATGCTGCTGCGCGGCCGCAACACCGTCGGCTACACGCCGTACCCGGAGCAGGTGACGCGGGCGTTCGTGTCCGAGGCCGCCACCACCGGCATCGACATCTTCCGCATCTTCGACGCGCTCAACAATGTCGACCAGATGCGCCCGGCCATCGACGCGGTCCGCGAGACCGGCACCTCGATCGCCGAGGTTGCCATGTCCTACACCGGCGACCTGCTGAACCCCGACGAGCAGCTCTACACCCTCGACTACTACCTGAAGCTGGCCGAGCAGATCGTCGACGCGGGTGCCCACGTCCTGGCCATCAAGGACATGGCCGGTCTGCTGCGCGCACCTGCGGCCGCGAAGCTGGTCACCGCGCTGCGCAGCAACTTCGACCTGCCGGTGCACGTGCACACCCACGACACACCCGGCGGTCAGCTCGCCACCTACCTCGCCGCCTGGCAGGCAGGCGCCGACGCCGTCGACGGCGCGAGCGCCGCGATGGCGGGCACCACGTCGCAGCCCGCGTTGTCGGCGATCGTCGCCGCGGCCGCGCACACCGAGCGCGATACCGGCCTGAACCTGCAGAACGTGTGCGATCTCGAGCCGTACTGGGAGGCGCTGCGCAAGGTGTACGCGCCGTTCGAGTCGGGGCTGCCCGCGCCGACCGGGCGCGTGTACACCCACGAGATCCCCGGCGGTCAGCTGTCGAACCTGCGTCAGCAGGCGATCGCGCTCGGCCTCGGTGACCGGTTCGAGGAGGTCGAGGCCAAGTACGCGGCGGCCGACCGGCTGCTGGGCCGCCTCATCAAGGTGACGCCGTCGTCGAAGGTGGTCGGCGATCTGGCCCTCGCTCTGGTCGGTTCCGGCGTGGACATCGAGGACTTCGCCGCCGACCCCGGCCGCTACGACATCCCGGACTCGGTGATCGGATTCCTGCGCGGCGAACTGGGCGAACCGGCCGGAGGCTGGCCCGAACCGTTCCGGAGCAAGGCCTTGGCCGGCCGCAACGAACCCAAGCCGGAAACCCCGCTCACCACAGCCGATCAGGCCGGGCTCGACGGCACCTCCGAAGAACGGCGCGCCACCCTCAACCGGCTGCTGTTCCCCGGCCCGACCGCCGAGTTCCTGGCCCACCGCGAGAAGTACGGCGACACCACCGGCCTGTCGGAGAACCAGTTCTTCTACGGTCTGCGCCGCGGCGAGGAGCACCGGGTGCAGCTGGAGAAGGGCGTCACCCTGCTCATCGGCCTGGAAGCCATCTCCGAGCCGGACGAGAAGGGCATGCGGACGGTCATGTGCATCATGAACGGGCAGCTGCGCCCGATCGCGGTGCGCGACCGGTCGGTCGCCTCCGAGGTGCCTGCCGCCGAGAAGGCCGACAAGAACAACGCCGGCCACATCGCTGCCCCGTTCGCCGGCGTGGTCACTCTCGCGGTCACCGAGGGCGACACCATCAACGCAGGCGACACCGTCGGCACCATCGAGGCCATGAAGATGGAAGCGGCCATCACCGCGCCGCGGGCCGGTGTGGTCCGGCGCATCGCCACCGCCAAGGTGCAGCAGGTCGAAGGTGGGGATCTGCTGGTGGAACTGGCCGCGCGCGAGTCGGAATGACCCGCATCATCGCCGGTGTGGCCGGCGGGCGGCGCCTCACGGTGCCGCCCGCGGGTACCCGGCCCACCTCCGACCGGGTGCGCGAGGCACTGTTCAGCGCCATCGACGCCCGGCTCGATCTCGACGGCGCACGGGTACTCGACCTGTACGCCGGATCGGGCGCGCTCGGGCTCGAAGCGCTCTCGCGCGGCGCGTCCCAGGCGTTGTTGATCGAGGCCGATCGCAAAGCGGGTGCGGTGGTGCGCGCCAATATCGCCGAGCTGAACCTGCCCGGCGCCGAACTGCGGCTCGGCAGCGTCGCCTCGGTACTGGCTCGTCCGGCTCCCGTTGCGTACGACGTGGTGTTTTCCGACCCGCCTTACGACGTAAGCACCGACGACGTCACCGCCGACCTGCGTGCCCTCGCCGAGCACGGCTGGCTGGCACCCGAGGCGCTGGTCGTGGTGGAACGCTCGATCCGTTCACCCGAAATCACCTGGCCCGCAGGGTATTCGGTGCTGAAAGCACGAAAATACGGGGAGACCAGGATCGAGCTCGCCGAATACGGTGCTAGCGTCTGAGTCATGGCTGCAGCACTGTGCCCCGGTTCCTTCGATCCGGTCACCAACGGTCACCTCGACGTGTTCGCCCGCGCGGCCGCACAGTTCGACGAGGTGATCGTCACCGTCAACGTGAACCCCAAGAAACAGGGGATGTTCACCGTCGAGGAGCGCATGGAACTGCTGCGCGAATCGGTGTCGCACCTGCCGAACGTGCGCGTCGCCTCCTGGCAGGGCCTCACGGTCGACTTCGCCAAGAAGGAAGGCGTGAGCGCGATCGTGAAGGGTCTGCGCGACGCGGGCGACTTCGGCTACGAACTGCAGATGGCGCAGATGAACCACAAACTGGCCGGTGTCGACACCTTCTTCATCGCCACCAACCCTTCGCTGAGCTTCCTGTCCAGTTCCCTCGTGAAGGAAGTAGCGGCCCTGGGCGGTGACGTGAGCGACATGCTCCCACCCGCGGTCCACAAGCGCCTCCTCGACCGCCTCGCGGAACGCAAGAACTGATCTCGCGAGCACATGGGTAACTCGCCGGGCACCGGCTCCGGCGACCACTCACCTTCGTCTGGCCGCCGACGCAATTCCGCCCGTGCCTAAGCCTGGCCTGAATTCGCGGAGAGGCGGAACAAGCCTCTGAGCGCCAGGAAGCGCAGGCCGCCGACGGCGGCGGTGATGGTGAGGACGGCCAGCGCCTGGGCGACATCGCCGAGGCTGGGGGCCCAGACGCCGAGCGCGCCGAGGCTCGCGGTCGTGATGACCAGCCCGAGCAGGGCGAGCCCACCACCTTCCCACTGTGCGGTGAACCAGCCGACGCGATCGGTGGCGTGGAAGGTGAGCTGACGGTGCAGTTCGTTGGCGATCACGGTGCTCACGATCGAGCCGGCCACATTGGCCACCAGCGGGCCGGTGCCGATCATCGTGAAGAACAGCAGCACATAGGCGATATTGCTGGCGCCGCCGACCAGGGCGAACCGGATGAGCTGGGGGAAGGCATGGTCGCCGCGTAGGTACTCGAGGGCACGGTCGAGCCGGGGCCGGGCCGCGGGTGCGGCGGGCATCGTCGTCGGGTACGGGGCGAACCAGGGTGTGAAAACGCTCGTCACCGGATACTTCGGTGTTTCCAGGACGGTCATGATCGCTCCGATCGCGGTACAGGCGTCGACGCCGTTGTCGTGCCCTTCGATCGTAGCGAAGTGGAGGGTTGCACTCCACTTGATATCTGTGCGATCTCGGACACTGTCGCGACACACCGCGCCGACATTCGGCACACCGGCCGATCACGGGCAGACTGGGCACGGCGGTAGCCGTTTTTCGCCGTGAGTCCGCAGGAGGGTAGTGAGCATGTATCGCGTATTCGAAGCACTCGACGAGCTCGTCGCCATCGTCGAGGAGGCGCGCGGCATCCCGCCGACCCGCAGCTGCATCGTGCCCCGAGGTGATGTCCTCGAGCTGCTCGACGACGTCCGGGACGCCCTACCCGGCGAACTCGACGACGCCCAGGACGTACTCGACCACCGCGACAAGATCGTCGGCGACGCTCGTGCGGGCGCCGAGACCACCATCACCTCGGCCAACGAGCAGGCCCGCACCACCGTCGAGGACGCGCGCGCCGAGGCCGACCGGATCCTGGCCGACGCCAAAGCCCACGCCGACCGCATGGTCGCCGAGGCCACCGCGCACGCCGACCGTCTCGTCGCGGCCGCGCAGGCCGAAGCCGACCAGGTGGTCGCCGACGGCAACGCCGAATACGACGAACTCACCGGCCGCGCCCAGATCGACGCCGACCGGGCCATCGAGGCGGGCAAGGCCTCCTACGAGCGCTCGGTGGCCGACGGCGAGGCCGAGCAGGCCCGCCTGGTCTCGCAGACCGAGGTCGTGCGGGCCGCGCACGCCGAGTCCGCGCGCCTGATCGACGAGGCGCAGGCCGAGTCCGACCGGGTCCGCGCCGAATGCGACGAATACGTCGATCAGCGGATGGCCGAATTCGACGGCAAACTCGCCGCACTCGAGGAGACGCTCACCACCACCCGGCGCACGATCACCCGGGGCCGCAGGCACATGCGCGGCGCTCCGGCGCCCGACTATCCCGAATACGCCGCCGAGCACCGTCGGTGACGTTTTGAATTCGGGCGGGGTCCTGCATTACTGTTGAGTGGTTGCCCACGATCCCCTCAGCAGAAGTGAGTTTGTGATGTCCGCCCGTTCCGGTTCGCCTTCGCGTCCGCACAAGACCAGCAACGGTCCTGTGTCCGACGCGGGTTTCGTGCTGGATGTCCGCAATCTCGGCCGTCGGCCGGGAACCATGCGGGAGGTGCGGCGCACCGCCACCGAGCACGAGCGGATGGGTCTCGACCTGATCGCCATCCCGGCCGACGCCGAGGTGGACCTCGACCTGCAGCTGCAGGCGGTCTCGGAGGGCGTGCTGGTCACCGGCACGGTGTCCGGGCCGACGGTCGGGGAGTGCTCGCGCTGCCTCGAGCCGTTCGAAGACCGGGTCGAGGTTCGTCTGACGGAACTGTTCGCGTATCCGGACAGCAAGACCGAGCAGACGACCGAGGACGCCGAGGTCTACCGCATGGAAGACGACCTCATCGACCTCGAGCCGGTGATTCTCGATGCCATCGGGCTGGAGCTTCCGCTGCAGCCGCTGTGCACGCCGGACTGCGCGGGCCTGTGCCCCGAATGCGGTGTGCGGATGGCGATTGCCGGTCCCGATCATGGGCATGAGATACTGGATCCCCGCTGGGCCAAGTTGGCATCGTTCGCCACCGAGGCGCCCGGCACCGGCGATCCCGCCGAGGGTTCCACCCCCCAAGACCGATCCGCTCCCGGGGCAGACGACGCCCGTGTGGTCAGCGAAAACCAAGAGGAGAAGTAGCCGTGGCTGTTCCCAAGCGCCGGATGTCCCGTTCCAACACCCGGTCGCGGCGCAGCCAGTGGAAGGCCGTTGCGCCGACCCTGGTCACCTGCCCGAACCGTGCCTGCGGTGAGAAGACCCTCCCGCACATCGCGTGCCCGTCCTGCGGTACCTACAAGGGCCGCCAGGTCACCGCTGCTGTCTGATCGCCCGATCAAACGTAGCGACGTGACCGATCACGCCAGTCTCCTCGCCGCCCTCGGTGTCGACGTACGACCGGAGCTTCTGCGCCTCGCGCTGACGCACCGGTCGTACGCGTACGAGAACGGTGGCCTGCCGACCAACGAGCGCCTGGAATTCCTCGGCGACTCGGTGCTCGGCCTGAGCATCACCGAACGCCTCTACACCGAGCACCCGGAGAAGTCCGAGGGTGAACTCGCGAAGCTGCGCGCCAGTGTGGTGAACATGCACGCGCTCGCCGAAGTGGCGCGTGGCCTCGGCGACGGCGGACTCGGTCAATACCTGCTGCTCGGCAAGGGCGAAGAGCTCACCGGCGGCCGCGACAAGCCGAGCATCCTCGCCGACGGCATGGAGTCGTTGCTCGGCGCGGTGCACCTCGAGCACGGCATCGAGGTCGCGCGTGGTGTGGTGCTTCGCCTGTTCGCCGATCTCCTCGAGCGCGGTCCACGCATGGGCGCGGGCCTCGACTGGAAGACCAGCTTGCAGGAACTCACCGCCGAACGCGGTCTCGGCGTGCCCGCCTACGAGATCACCTCCACCGGCCCGGATCACAACAAGGAGTTCACCGCCACCACGGTGATCGCCGGGAATCCGTACGGTTCGGGTGTCGGCCGCTCCAAGAAGGAAGCCGAGCAGAAGGCCGCCGGTGCCGCCTACAAGGCGCTCACCGAGAAGACCGCCGCCGCGGACGAAGCCGCCCAAGCCTGACGTGCCGGAACTTCCCGAAGTCGAGGTGGTGCGGCGCGGTCTGGCCGAGCACGCCGTCGGCCGGGTCCTCGAGGACGTGACCGTCACCCATCCGCGTGCTGTGCGCAGGCATGTGGCAGGTCCGGCCGACCTGTCCGCGCAGCTCACCGGGCTGCGAATCGACGCCGCTCACCGGCGCGGCAAGTATCTCTGGCTCACCTTCGACGAGGTCCGGCCACACCGGACCGACAGCGGCGACCCCGCGTCGGCAGCCGCAATGGATCTGGCCCTGGTCGTGCATCTGGGGATGAGCGGTCAGATGTTGGTGCAACCCGCCGCAGCGCCCGTCGAGAAGCACGCCCATATCCGGGCGATCCTCGACGACGGCGCCGAATTGCGGTTCGTCGACCAGCGCACGTTCGGCGGGTGGTCGCTGGCCGGTCTCGTCGAGGTCGACGGGAGCATCGTCCCCGACACCGTCGCCCACATCGCCCGCGACCCCCTCGATCCGCGTTTCGATCGCGAAGCTGTCGTCGCCGCGATCCGGGCCAAGAACACCGAGATCAAACGGGTGCTGCTCGATCAGACCGTGGTGTCGGGCATCGGCAATATCTATGCCGACGAGGCGCTGTGGCGGGCCGGGCTGCACGGCACCCGGATCGCCGCGAGCCTGACCCGTCCCGCGCTGCGCACCCTGCTAGATGCGGTCACTGCCGTGATGACCGAGGCACTGGCCGTCGGCGGCACTTCCTTCGACGCGCTGTATGTGAACGTGAACGGCGAATCCGGGTATTTCTCCCGGTCACTGGCCGCCTACGGCCGCGAGAACGAACCGTGCGATCGCTGCGGTGCCCTGTTGATCCGTGAACAGTTCATGAATCGGTCGTCGTTTTCCTGTCCGACGTGTCAGCGGAAGCCGCGTCGACGCTGATCGCGGCGCGATACCGTTTCCCTGACAGATCTGCCGCAGGTGGGGTCCCAGGAGGATGGGTATGCGCAAGCTGACGTATTTCGTGGCATCGACGATCGACGGTTTCATCGCCGCCGAGGACGGGTCGGTGGACTTCTTCCCGGTGGGCGGTGATCACGTGCCATCGATCATCTCGCAATACCCGGAGACGCTGCCGACCAAGGTGCGCGAGGCGCGCGGGGTCGCGGCGGGCAATATCTACTTCGACACCGTCATCATGGGGCGCAAGGCCCACGACTTCGGGGTGCGCACCGGCACTGCGAGTCCGTACGAGCATCTGCGCCAGTTCGTCGTGTCGACCACGATGCCCGAGCCGCCCGCACCCGGCGTCGAGGTGATATCCGGCGATCCGATCGCGGCGGTGCGCGATCTGAAAAAGCAAGCAGGCCTGGGTATCTGGCTCTGCGGTGGCGGTGAACTCGCCCAGACCCTGCTGCCCGAGATCGACCAGGTGTTCCTGAAGCTGTATCCGGTGCTGCTCGGCACCGGCAGGCCGCTGTTCGGTGGTGGCATGAAACTGCCTGAGCCCGAACGCTTCCGGGTGATCACCAGCCGGGTGTACTCCGACGGTGTCGCCTTCCTCAAGTACGGCCGGATCCGGTAGCGATGACGGGCCTCGATCCGGTTGCCGCCCTGCGCGAGATCGCGTTCTGGCTCGAACGATCGCGCGCCCAGACCCATCGCGTGAAGGCCTACCGGCGGGCCGCCGACGTCATCGAGGGGCTGTCGGAGGACGAAAGATCCTCGCGCGCGGCCGAACACAGCTGGCAGGACCTGCAGGGAATCGGACCCAAGACCGCGACGGTCATCGAACAGGCTTGCGCCGGTGAGATCCCCGCCTACCTGGCCGACCTGCGCACGGGCGCGGAACCCATCGGCCCCGCGGGCGAGCCCCTACGCACTGTCCTCCGCGGTGACCTGCACACCCATTCCGACTGGTCCGACGGCGGCAGCCCGATCGGCGAGATGATGCGCATGGCCGCCGCACTCGGCCACGAGTACTGCGCGCTCACCGACCACTCCCCGCGCCTGAAAGTCGCCAACGGGCTGTCCGCCGAACGGTTGCTGCGCCAACTCGACGTGATCGCCGAACTCAACGACGAACTCGCCCCCTTCCGCATTCTCACCGGCATCGAGGTCGACATCCTCGACGACGGCGCCCTCGACCAGCGCGCGGACCTGCTCGAACGGCTCGACATCGTGGTCGCCAGCGTGCACTCACACCTGCGCGACGACAGCGCGACCATGACCAAACGCATGGTCTACGCCGTGGCCGACCCGAATGTCGACGTGCTCGGCCACTGCACCGGCCGGCTCGTGGAAGGCGGACGCGGCACCCGCCCCGAATCCAGCTTCGACGCCGAACTCGTCTTCGAGGCGTGCCGCAAGTACGGCACAGCCGTGGAGATCAACAGCCGCCCCGAACGCCGCGACCCGCCCGGGCGGCTGATCGACCTCGCGGTCGAGGTCGGCTGTTACTTCAGCATCGACACCGACGCTCATGCACCGGGCCAATTGTCCTGGCAGGGCTACGGATGCGAACGTGCCGTCGCGCACGGGGTGACGGCCGATCGGGTCGTCAACACGTGGCCGCTGGACGACCTGCTCGCCTGGACGGCGGAATCCGGTGGGTGAAAGTTTGCCCAACAGCTGATGTCGGCGGCCGGGCAGCGGGTCCTCCTCTGATACAACTCGATTCGGACGAGTGGTGTGGGGGACTGGTGAACTTTCCGATCGAGATCGTGCTGTCGGTGCTCGGTATCGTCGTCGCCACCGCAACCTTCCTGCTGCAATTCGTACTGGTCGGTCGCAAACGCGTCGGATACCGGGTACAGATGGACACGCCGGTGACCGGCGAAACCGAATCGGTGCTCGCAGGGGCGCTCCACAACCTCACGACGGGCGCGGGCGGCAACGAGCAGCTGGCGCGGCTGTCGTTGGTTCTGGTGCGGATCGAGAACGCGGGCAGCTTGCGCATCGGTGACGACGACTACGTGACGCGCACCAACAGCGAGGTGGGATTGCATCTGGTCTTCCCCGAACGCAAGGTGATCGGGCTCGCGGTCAACGAACTGTCCAACGGTGTACAGCGTGACAATTTCGACGCCGATTCCGCACTGGCGCAACGTGACGAGGTCGTCCGTGCGCAGCCGCGCGGCATCATCGACCTTCCGAAGGTGCCGCTGGAGCGGGGGCAGCACTACAAGATTCTCGCGGTTCTGCGCCGGGAGACCGGATCCGGTGAACCGGAAGCTCCGTTCGTCGAGGGCAGCATCAAGGGTGGCTCTGTCGCGGTGACAGAGAGCAACTCCGGGCCGAGTAAGAAGATGCTCGCGCTGTGCGGCTTTCTGGTCGCCGTGGTGGTCGTTCAGCTGGTTCTCTCGATCGTGCGGCCGGATCCCAAACCGAGCTACTGTGCCGACGGCAACCTCACTGTCGTCGGCTCCACCGCCATGGAGAAGATGGTTCGCGAGGCCGCGAAGAACTACGAAACCCACTGCTCCGGTGCCGGATTCACGTTCGACTTCGCCGGCACGAGCGACGGTCTGCGCGTGCTGGACAAACCCGAGCCCGCACCCGACACCGTCGCCATCGGTGAGGGCCCCAAGCGCGACACCTTCCCCGACCTCTTCGAGACTCCGTTCGCGGTGGCCCCGTTCGCCGTGGTCACCCACCCCGGCCTCGGCATCGCCGACTTGTCGACCGCACAGATCCAGCGCCTGTTCCGCGGCGAGATCGACAACTGGCGAATGCTCGGTGGTCCGGATCTGCCCGTGGTCGTGGTGGATCGCCAGCACGGATCCGGGTCGCGGTTCGCCCTCGAAGCCCGCCTGCTCGACTGGCAGCGCCCGCTCTACCAGCCCGAATTCTGTGCGGGCAGATCGCGACTTGTGCACTGCGAGGTCGGCTCCACCGGGGAGATGGCCGAGGTTGTCGCCGCGACGCCGGGCGCGGTGGGCTACCTCGAGGCGACGACCGTCGGCGAGGGGCTGCGCGCGGTGACCATCGATGGGCAGCCGGCGACCAAAACCCATGTGGCCGACCGCAGCTACCCGTTCTACTCGGTGGAATTCGCCTTCCACGACTACCCGGGCGGCGACATGCCCGCCGGGTCGCTCGCCGCGAAATTCGTCGACTATCTCGTCTATGGTGACGGGCGGCTCGTCGTCGCCGAATTCGGTGGCATCGCCTGCCTGGAGTTGGCCAGGCGATCAGAATGCGAACCGTAATCGAAGTGTGCTGATCGGTCGCTCAGTGCGCTACGGCCGTCGGTAGTCCGCAGCGCGACTCGGCCGTGACAATTCTCTGTACGGCGTAGACCGGCCGTGACGGCGGAATCTGCTGTCGCGGCAGGGAATCGCGTACAACAAAACCAGCAACATGCTGGTTTACTTTCCGGTAGCGGGGTACGTTCCTTGACGGCCCCTCTGATCAGGCGGGCACCCCAGCGGTGCGCTCCGCGCCTGGCCAGGCCAACCATGCCCCATGGACGGCGGTGAAGCTCTCGGTCTCCACCCCGCCGAGGCGGCCATCTCTTGTTCGCGCAAGTGTTGCGAGGTTGTGTCCCTGGAAGGAAGGTCATGAGTACAGATATGTCGGCAATGTCGCCGACCGGGTTCTCCAGTTCTGATCTCTATTCGATCGAGCACAATGGTGGCCCACTGCGAATTGCGATGGTCGTGCCACCGTATTTCGATGTTCCCCCCAAGGCGTACGGCGGGGTGGAAGCTGTTGTCGCCGAATTGGTCGATTCCCTGTGTGAGCGCGGCCATCACGTCACCCTGTTCGGTGCGGGTGAGGCCGGTACCAAAGCGAATTTCGTCCCGCTGTGGGACCGGATCGTGCCCGAGCGGCTCGGTGACCCGTTCCCGGAGGTGGTCCACGCGCTGCGCGTGCGCCGCGCGATCGAGCGACTGGCCGACACCGAGGGCATCGACCTGGTGCACGACCACACGTTCGCCGGACCGCTCAACGCCCCCGCCTACGCCAATCTCGGCCTGCCGACCGTGGTCACCGTCCACGGCCCCGTCCAGGACGACTGCTACCGCTACTACCGCGAACTCGGTGAGGAGTGCTCGCTGATCGCGATCAGCGATCGGCAGCGCGAGCTGGCGCCGGATCTGGGCTGGGCCGGTCGCGTGCACAACGCGCTTCGCCCGGATCAGTGGCCCTTCCAGCCGGAGAAGGACAACTACGCGCTGTTCCTCGGCCGCTTCTCGATGGACAAGGGACCGCACCTGGCCCTCGACGCCGCCCACGAGGCCGGTATCCCGCTGATCCTGGCGGGCAAGTGCTCCGAACCGCCGGAAAAGGCCTACTTCGAGGAATATGTGCGCCCGCGGCTCACCGCGGACGATCATGTATTCGGCCTCGCCGACGCGACCGCCAAGCGTAAACTGTTGGCCGGAGCTCGGTGTCTGCTGTTCCCCATTCGCTGGGAGGAGCCGTTCGGCATGGTGATGATCGAGGCAATGGTCTGTGGCACACCGGTTGTCGCCCTGCGCGGCGGCGCGGTGAGCGAAGTGCTGGTCGACGGTGTCACCGCGCGCATCTGCGAGGATCCCGCCGAACTGCCCGCCGCGATCCACGAGGTCGCCACCTACGACCCGGCGGCCTGCCGGGCGCACGTGGAGGCGAACTTCGGCGCCGACACCCTGGGTCGTGGCTACGAACAGGTGTACCGGGAAATTCTGGCGCGCACCACGATCGGATACGGTAGCGCCTTCGCGATGCCGTCCGTCGCGGCGACCACCGGGCGCGCATGAGCCACAGCGACGCGCAGCCGAGCCCGACTCCGCTGAACGCGGGTGAACCGGCCGGGCTCGGCGGCCACGGCGGCAATGTGACCCTGGTCGAGGGCGGCACCTTCTGTCTCTCGGACCGGCTCGGCGACGTGGAGCCGGGAAAACCGCAGGGTTTGTTCTTCCGTGACGCGCGGGTCATCTCACGCTGGGAACTGCTGGTCGACGGCAAGAAGCCCGAGCCGCTGTCGGTGCTGAGCCCGGAGGCTTTCGCAGCGCGTTTCGTGCTGCGCAGGCCGCCTCAGGCCGGCATGGCCGACAGCACCCTGCTCGTGGTGCGCGACCGGCTCGTCGCCGAGGGTATGCACGAGGTGATCACCCTCGAGAACATGAGCCGCGAAGCCACCGCGGTCGTGCTCGAGGTGCACGTCGACGCCGACTTCGTCGACCTGTTCTCGGTGAAGGAGGGTCGGGCGGGTGG